>JAAFHR010000087.1 GCA_013298455.1 Betaproteobacteria bacterium
CTTCGGGTTTTGTCGAATTGTTCGGTGATCCAAGCGTCGGGTGTCATGTTCGCCACGCGAGTGATCTCTGCGTGTATTGCACCCCAGGTGCCTTGCTGCAGCAGCCGCGCGGCGTCTTGTTTGTTGGCGAATGTCGGCGCACTGAGCGCGCAGCCAGTATTGATAAACGCACTCATCGAGGTGAAATCCCCGCGCAGTGCGCCTGCATTGATCGTCAAGCCGTTGGTTAACGCCGCGCCGCGAAATCCTGCGAAATAGCGCGCCAAGACGGTGGCGTCGTTGGTCGTGAAAAGCCCGTCGCCATCCACATCTAAGCGGGCGAGCGTCACGCCCACATTGGATTCCGAGTTGGCAATGCCCGCGACGGAGCCAACACGCTCGTAGAGCGATGGGCCGCGCATGCCGAGCGCAAATCGCGTCATGACGATGCCGTCTAACCCGAAGCGCGGCGCGCCGCTCGCGGTCACAGAAAACGGGCAGTTCGAGGCTTGCGCGTGGGCAACGTTGGCCGAGATCGCACAGAGCGCCGCAGACGCCAGAATCAGCGCGCTTCGCGACCAAATCAGCAGCGCCGAGCGCAATTTGCGAGCCGCTTGCGCGGCCGTCGTTTGGATAGTCATAACCACCTACCTTCAAAGATCGTGCGCCTAGCGCCCATGAATTCACTGCCTTTGCAGCATGCTAGACACCGCTGATGCACTCAAGCGGTAGCGTGAGCATATCAGCAAATGGCCCAAAATATGCCATTGGCATTTTTTGAGCTGTCACTCAAGCCCTTGATTTTGCTTGATAACTCGTTCAAGCGGTGGCGGCGCACCGTTCCATAACAGCTTACTTAGTTAAAACCAATTGCTTACGGAGTGAAAGACAATTTGACGTATTTTTCAAAAATAATAAAAATTTGAATTAAAACCAGTATTGAAATGCGTTTGTAAAATAAGCTGTATGACTAAGCTTCTGCTTTTTGCACAAAGCGACTTCCGCCGCTCCCGCGTTTTTGCAAAATTGCAATCAGCTACAGTCTTTTGAAGTTTTGCAGACTGATCTGTAGCGTTTTGGCTGCAAATTGCTTACGATTCACGCAACACTAAGAAAGACCGACTCTATGTATCGAGCTACTCTGGACGCAACCGCCTGCGGAAATACGAACGCCTTCCGAAATCGTCGAGGCGCAACGACTTTCGTTGCAACCGGTTTAGCCTCGTTGTTGGCCGCCACGCCCCTCTTAGCGCAAACCGCGAGCCCAGTTGCGCCTGCCGGAAGCGCTGCGCAATCTGCCCCGAAACCTGCCGCCAAACCCAATCCACCCGCAGCTGCAGCGCCGTCTGCCGCGCCCGCGCTGCCACCCAGCCCTTGCGCAGCGGCCACCTACCGGCAATTTGATTTTTGGATTGGCGAGTGGAACGTCGTGAACCCGGAAGGTCGTCCGCTCGGGCAAAGCAAGATCGAGGCGGTCGCTGGCAACTGTGCGCTGCTCGAAAGCTGGACATCGACTGGTGGACTGTTTACGGGTAAAAGCCTCAACAGTTACGACCGAACGGATCGCCGCTGGCATCAGCACTGGGTCGACGCGGGCGGCGGTCGCTTAGTGCTAGCCGGTGGTTTTTCCGACGGCAAAATGATGCTCGAAGGCTCGCAGCGCGACCTGCCCCGACCCGGCGAGACGACCATTCAGCGGATCAGCTGGACGCCCAACAGCGACGGCACCATCCGCCAAATCTGGCAAAGCTCGACCGACGGCGGCAAGAATTGGGCAACCGTGTTTGATGGCAAATACATCAAAAGAGACGCGCTCAGTGCCGCACCCGAGGCCGCGAAAAAAGAAGCCGACAAAAAGCCCGAAGCCACCAAAAAAGACGCGCCCAAAGCTGACGCGAAAGCGGCCGATCCAAAGAAAGCCGACGCGAAAAAATAATTGCAGTCTGGCTGCGGCAGCGTGAGAAATGTCTCCCGCCGCCGCCCGCACGATGCGATCAACGTGCGGTCAGCCAGAAGCGGCGAAAACTTGAGCGCCTGAGTCGTTATTCAGCACCTCTCAGAAAAACCGAATTCCTGAAGCGGTTAAACGCAGATTTGTCTGTATGATCCTGCACACGCGTCGGCCAACGCAGTCGCGCGCGCAAAAATCGAACCATCGCTCCAGGAGGCACATGAAATTTACTCTGCTCAGCCGCGCGGCTACCGCGGCTGGATTGGCTCTGTCCGTCATCGCCATCACTAACGCGCAACCCATTCGGATCACCGGCTCCGACACTGCCGACCCGATCCTCGTGGCTGCCAGCGATCAATTTGCAAAGTCAAACCCCAACGTCAAGTTCTCCTACGATATCAAAGGCAGTTCGCAAGGTTTCGCCACATTGTGCGATGGTCGCGCTGACATTGCGTTGGCTTCCCGAAAAATCAATGATCGTGAAATCGCCGCTTGTAAGGCCAAAGGCGTCGTCTACACCGAGGTGCCGTTGGCTTGGGATGCAATCGTCGTCATTGCCAACAAAAACGACGGATGGCTTCGCGACATCTCACTCGCGGAGCTTCGAAAAATTTGGGGCTCAGACGCGACGCAGCGTAACGCCAACTGGAACGAAATTCGCCCCACCTACCCAAGCGGTCGGATCAATTTGGCGGGCCTCGACACTAAGTCGGGCTCCCGCGAGTTTTTCGCTACCGCTGTGACTGGCAACGCAGCCTCACTGAGGGCCGACTATCCGATGTTTGCCGACCACTATGACGTGATTGCCGCAGTCGCCAAGACACCGGGCACCATTGGATTCACCAGCATGGCGTTTTATCAAGATCGCGCCAGTCAAGTCGCCGTGCTCGCCGTTGATTTCGGGCGCGGCATGGTCATTCCAACCGCCCAAGCGGTCACCAGCGACCAGTACGACAAATTCAGCCGCCTGCTCTACGCTTACGTCGCCAGACCGGCCTACACCCAGCGCGCCGAAGTACGAGAGTTCGTCGATTACGTGATGAGCGGCGCTCGTCGTTTCGTGCAATACGCCCGATTCATCCCGCTCACCGAACGAAACTATCAGGACGCGGCTGCTTCGGTCAAGGTGGGGCGTTAGTCGTGTTTCGGCGGACGCTCGGTTCGACGTCCGCTTGAACGTGCTTCAACTCGCAGCGGGAGCCAGCAAAGTGGTTGTGCAAACTGATCCGAGCGCAACACCGCGCACTGCCTTGATGCGATCAAATCAAATTGAAAAAGAACGGTACTTCGACCCGACCGCCGCGGACTGAAGTGGGCAGCACACATCGCTCAGAACGGAGTGCCATACTGAACCAGGCCACCGCAGCGGGCTCGATTGCCTCTACAGAAATCTGCTTCACCACAACGCCGCGTATCCTCCCTTCGGTATCAACGCGAAACTGCAGCGTGCCGCTAACAGCGTTTAGCCCGCGCGCGGCCATCGCGTGAGTGGGGGGCGTTTTGGGGGTACAGCCTTCGGGCAGTTTACCGATGGCACCGGCACCCAATGGGCGACTCATCAAGGTCCGGTCAGCCTGCAGCGCGTCGGCACGCTCCATCCAGTAGCGCGCGAGCAGCAGATCCTTCGTCGTTCCCTTGCCCGATTCGTAGAGCCGTCCCAGGCTGAGCTGCGCAGACTCTCCGCCGAGTTTCGCGGCGCGAGTAAAGAGATCGAACGCTTTTTTGTAGTCCTTAGCGGTACCCTCGCCTAAGTAATGTAAGTTGGCCAAATCGGTCAGTGCGTGAACGTCGTTTAGTTTGGCCGCTCGTTCAAACCATTTCAATGCTTCGGCGTCCTCCCGTTTGACGCCTTGCCCTCGCCAATACATCACCCCGACCATGTGCAGTGCTGCGGCGTCGCCGGCTTCGGCCTCTGGGAGCGCCAGTTTCATCGCTTGCTCATAGTCACCGCGCAGATAAGCGCTCTCAGCTTCGTCCGTGAGCGCTGCCGCCGCTTGACCGACGAGGAGAAGTACACAGGCCAGAAGGAATGAGCGCATGGGCGGAGGGATTA
Source organism: Betaproteobacteria bacterium (assembly GCA_013298455.1). Taxonomy (GTDB): domain Bacteria; phylum Pseudomonadota; class Gammaproteobacteria; order Burkholderiales; family Casimicrobiaceae; genus Casimicrobium. Next base: position 3,984 of record JAAFHR010000087.1, read on the forward strand.
CGAAAAGCCAAACAGGAGTTTAGTCTGGGTAGACGGACTTTGAATAGCGTTGTCGTGTGACAGCCTCCGGCTCCGCTTGGCGCAGTGTGCCTGTCCAGCCAATCGGGCGGCAAAAACCTTTGGCTAAGGCGTGTTCGACCTCACGCAGGATTCACACGGAGTTGCTCTCAGACTAACTCCGCGTATCCGTCACAGGGCCAGCAGCGCCTCACCCAACTTCGCCCCATCCACACCACCCGCCATCGCCATATCCGGACGTCCGCCGCCTTTGCCACCAACGATAGCGGCGGCTTTGCCAACGATGTCGCCTGCTTTGAATTTGCCAACTAAATCGGCCGTTACGCCCGCGCACAACGCAACCTTTCCGTCCGGCGTTTTCGCGCCGAGTAGGATGACGCCGCTGCCCATTTTGTTTTTGAGTTGGTCGACCATTTCGCGGAGCGCTTTGGCGTCGGCGCCTTCGATTTCGGCGCTCAGGAATTTCACGCCGTCGCGTTCGACGACTTTGCTCAGCAAATCACCGCCCGCTGCGGACGCGAGTTTTGTTTTCAACGCGGCGAGTTCTTTCTCTAGCGCTTTGACGTTGTCTTGCATTTGCGCGATGCGCTTGGGCACGTCTTGCCATTGCGATTTCACGCTGCTGGCGAGCTCCGTCAGGGTGTCGGTCATCTTGTTGATGTAGGCGTGGGCGTTGTCGCCGGTGATGGCTTCTACGCGGCGAATGCCGGCAGCGACGCCGCCTTCGGAGGTGATCTTGAAGAAGCCGATGTCACCCGTGTGACCGACGTGCGTACCGCCGCACAATTCTTTCGATGAGCCAATGGAGAGCACGCGCACTTCGTCGCCGTACTTCTCGCCGAAGAGCATCATCGCGCCGGTTTTTTGTGCGTCGGCGATTGCCATGACTGCGGCGTGTGTTGCAGTATTCGCAAGAATTTCTTCGTTCACGAACAACTCAACGGCGCGAATTTGCTCATCGGTCATCGGTGTCGGTTGCACGAAATCGAAACGCGTTTTGTCGGCATCGACGAGCGAGCCCTTTTGTTGTACATGGTCGCCGAGCACCGTGCGGAGCGCCTTGTGCATGATGTGAGTGACCGAGTGGTTTCGAGCCGTGCGTGCGCGCGTGAGCGCGTCCACGCGTGCAGCGATGGTTTCGCCAACGGTCAAATCGCCCGATTCAACGCGCACGATGTGGCCGAATACATCAGCTTGAATTTTGGTGACGTCATCGACGTGCACCAGCAACTCACATTCATCGCCTTCGAAGAACGTGCCTTTATCGCCCGCTTGTCCGCCGCTCTCGGCGTAAAACGGCGTGCGGTCTAGCACGGCAACGCCAGCCTCGCCCGCGCCGAGTTTCTTCACGGGCACGCCGTCTTTGTAAAGCGCGACGATCTTTGCATCATCCACCTGGAGCGATGTGTAGCCTTTGAAATCGGTTTTCACGCCGTCGTACACCAAGCCCGCTTCCATCTTGAATTTCGATGCAGCGCGAGCGTTTTCTCGCTGCTTTTCCATCGCTGCGTTGAAGCCTGCTTCGTCAACCGTAACGTTTCGTTCGCGGCAAACGTCAGCGGTTAAATCGAGTGGGAAACCGAAGGTGTCGTGCAGTTTGAACGCGAGATCGCCGTTCAAAACTCGGGTTCCCTCCCCTTCAAGGGGAGGGTTAGGGTGGGGATGGTTTTCCGTTGCAGACGAAACACTTCCGAGCGCTGCGTCAAGAATCTGCATCCCGTTTTCAAGCGTTTCGTAGAAACGCGTTTCTTCGGCTTCGAGTACGTTCGCAACTTGCGTAGCGCGCTCAGCAATGATCGGATACGCCGCACCCATTTCTTTCACCAAATCGGGCACGAGTTTGTAGAAGAACGGTGTTTTCTGACCGAGTTTGTAGCCATGGCGAATCGCGCGACGAATGATTCGGCGCAGCACATACGCGGGGCCCGCGCCGCCGGGAATCGTGCCGTCGGCAATCAGGAATGCGCATGCGCGAACGTGATCGGCGATGACTCGAAGCGACGTGTGTGACAAATCCGTGGTGTGCGTCTCGCGCGCAGCGGCTTTGATGAGGTTGTCAAACAAATCAATTTCGTAATTCGAATGCACATGCTGCAACACCGCAGCCAAGCGCTCCAAGCCCATGCCCGTATCCACGCACGGCTTCGGCAGGCGCGGCATGTCGCCGTTGGCTTGCCGATCAAACTGCATGAACACGTTGTTCCAGATTTCGATGTAGCGATCACCGTCTTGCTCGGGCGAACCGGGTGGGCCGCCAGCGACCTCAGGCCCGTGGTCATAGAAAATTTCAGAGCAGGGACCACACGGACCGATGTCGGCCATTTGCCAGAAGTTGTCCGATGCGTAGCGCGCGCCCTTGTTGTCACCGATGCGAACCACTCGCTCCGGCGGCAGGCCGATCACTTTCGTCCAAATGTCGTACGCCTCGTCGTCCTCGAAATACACCGTGGCCCAGAGCTTGTCCTTGGGCAGCTTGTAGACTTCGGTCAGCAACTCCCACGCGTACTTCAGCGCGTCTTCCTTGAAGTAATCGCCAAACGAGAAATTGCCGAGCATTTCGAAAAACGTGTGATGCCGCGCAGTGAAACCGACGTTTTCCAAATCGTTGTGTTTGCCGCCTGCGCGAAGGCAGCGCTGCGCCGAGGTTGCGCGCACGTAATTTCGTTTGTCTTTGCCGACGAACACATCCTTGAACTGCACCATGCCCGAATTGGTGAAGTAGAGCGTGGGGTCGTCCGCCGAAACCAGCAACGAAGACGACGCAACGCGCGTATGCCCCTTCGATTCGAAGAACGAGAGAAACTTTTCGCGGATTTCAGCTAATTTCATGATGATGTTTTTCGTGGTCAGTCGGTCGAACGAGACAGCGGCGGCAAAAGCTGCGCCAAACCTTTGATTTTAAGGCGATGCGCGGTATCGCGCAGCGCGTGGCACCGAATCATTTTTGCCACCGATTTCACCGATTACACAGATTGCCCGCGCTCCTTCATTCGAAATCTGTGTTCATCTGTGAAATCTGTGGCAAAAATGCCTTTGTGTCGAACCGCTTTTATGTCGAGCGTTCGTTTGACAATGCGGGGAAACCGCAGCCGTCTCAGCGATAATCAAGCCGTGGAAACCTCCACCCAACTCCCACCTGCCACCGAGCCATCCGCGCCCAACCCAGCGCCGATGCGGCTTCCGCGCGCGCTCTATGTGATGGTGTTGCTGCTCATCATCACCCACACTGCGTTTAACGGCATCCGAATCTCTATGTCGTTGGCGGCCATCAAGGCGGGCGGCGGTGCGCTCTGGGTCGGCATTTTGACCGCGATGTTTAACTTGGTTCCGGCGTTTTTGGCGATTTACGTAGGCCGACGCGTGGATCGCTTACCGCTTCGCAAGCCATTGGTGTTTGGTTGCCTGCTCGCGGCCACCGGGGGCATTATCGCGGCGTTGCAGCCGATGCTTTGGGTGCTTGCGCTGTGCGCTACGGCCATTGGTATCGGCTGGATGGTGATCGCTGCGGCGTCGCAATATGCGGTGGGTTTTTACGGCAGCGAGGCGGGCTCGGCGGCGCTCCGGGTCAAGGCGTTTTCGGCGATGGCCATGGGCTTTTCGATTTCGAGTTTTCTCGGGCCGCTGATCGCGGGATTCATGATCGATCACGTGAGCTTTCCGGCCGCATTTGGCGTGTTGGCTGTGTTGCCGATCATCGCAGCAGCCGGGTTTTGGTCGAAACGCATTTTGAAATTGCCCTCGATCGCAGGCAAGGTGGCGGATGCGCCCGCAGGCTCGGCGGGCGAATTGCTCGCCGTGCCCGTCGTTCGAAACACCTTGATTACCGGCGCTTTCATCACGATTGGCTGGGATTTGTATTTGTTTATGGTGCCCGTGCTCGGCACGGAATTGAAGCTCACCGCCACTCAGATCGGCTCCGTGCTGTCGCTCTTTGCGATGTCTGTTTTCATCGTACGCTTTTTCATGCCGTGGCTCTCGAAAAAACTCGGCGAGCGCGGTGTGATCGTGACCGCGATGCTGATCGCAGGCGGCACGTTTGTGGCGTTTGCGTTTGCGCACAGCTATGCGCTGATGCTCGTGCTTTCATTCGTCATCGGCCTCGGGCTCGGCTCCGCGCAACCGATTGTGCTCTCGCTCCTGCACAGCGCCGCACCGCCGAATCGTATTGGCGAAGTCAATGGTTTGCGCATGACGATGATCTCAACGAGCCAGTGGACGATGCCCTTGATTTTCGGCATGCTGTCTTTGAAAACGGGGATGCTGCCGCTCTTTTTGGTGGTGGGCAGTGGGTTGCTTTCGGGGAGCGTTTTCGCGAAGAAAAAACTGCCGAAGGAGTTGTGAGGGCGGAAATGACAAGGAGAGGAAACCAATGAATCGCTGCTTTTGGGCCACCGATGTGCCCGATTTTTACGAGAAGTATCACGACGAAGAATGGGGCGTGCCCTGCTTCGATGAACACAAGATGTTTGAGATGTTGATCCTTGAGGGCGCGCAGGCGGGGCTCTCATGGCAGACTGTACTGGCGAAGCGTGAAAATTATCGTAAGGCGTTTGATCAATTCAACGTCGAAAAAATCGCACGCTACAGCGAGGCGAAAATTCAAAAACTGATGCTAGACGCGGGCATCATCCGCAATCAATTAAAGATTCGCGCGGCAGTTTCCAATGCTCAAGCTCTGATCGCACTTCGCGAAACGGCATCGCGCCCCGAGTCCGCACTCACTGATTTTTTCTGGCGCTACGTTGACGGCAAACCCAAGCAAAACGCCCTCAAAAGCAAAGCCGACATCCAAGCCACCACGCCCGAGTCCGACGCGCTAAGCAAAGCGCTCAAAAAAGCCGGATTCAAATTCGTCGGCTCAACGATTGTTTATGCCCATATGCAAGCCTGTGGCATGGTCAACGATCATTTGACGACTTGCTTCCGGTATGAAGCCGTGCGTGAGATGGGGCGGAAATCGTAGGAGCGGCTTGCCGCGAAGGGTTCGTTGAGCGCGGGGTTGCGCTCTTTAACGTGAAACAACGCGAGATCGCCCCGATTTTTTTTGACGCAGATTACGCCGATTACGCGGACTGCCGCAGATTTTTCAGAGCAATGCCACCATCGAGCAAGAGGTAATTTGCGTTCATCTGCGCAATCAGCGTAATCTGCGTCAAAAGTGAAGCGCGATGCGCCGCGGCGAGTCGACCGCTGCCAGCGCCCTTGTTTCATCGTCCGGGGCGACCATTCGCGGCAAGCCGCTCCTACAGCTGGGCGCTTCGGCGGCGCTACCGTTGTGCGGGCAGGATCGGCAGCGTTCGTAGTTTGGTCACAGCGGACATGGCGAAACCCACGTACTGCGCCGAAAAGCCCAACGTTGCCAGATACAGGCAGACCTCGGCCGCGCCGTCTTTGTCGAAACCCATCCCGCTCCAAAGCGATGCCACGGCAACGCCCAAGAGCGCGCCGATGGGGCGAGCGCCAGCGTTGGCGGTGAGAAACACAGCGGTTGCTCGACCGAGTGTGTCTGGCGGCAACAACGATTGCCGTAGCGCGGTCGTGGTGATCGTCCACAAAATCGGCCCGGCCCCGAAGACAAAGAACGCGCTGGTCACGATGACAAACGCGATGTTTGCGTTGGGCGCAAATTGCGCACCGACGATGGCGAGCATTGCCAACATTGAGCACAGCGGGCCGATTTCAACGCAGCGACCAAATGCCACGCGCCGCAGCACCCAAGGCGAGGCGAGCGCGCCCACGATCATTCCCACGCCAAACGCGGAGAGGCTCACGCCCACCGCGCTTGGTGTGAGCCCGAGTGTGCGGATCGCGTAAGGAGAATAGCCCGTATGGAGCAGGCTCCAAGCGATGTTCCACCCAATGGCCGTCAGAAGCACCGGGCGCAACAGCGGCACTGCCCACACCGCACGTGCGCCGTCGATGATTTGCGTGGTGATATTGGGCGCTTGAGCGTATCCCGCAGCGGCTGTTTTCGGCAAAGCCGAGGGCGTGCGCCACAGCATCGCTAATGCGCTCAGAGAGAGCAACACGGCCGCGCTCAACACGCCGCTTGCCCCAGTTGAGGCCACCAAAGCGCCGCCCAACGCGGGCCCCAGCGCGCTGGCACAAGCGCGAGCGAGCTCCACTCGGGCGTTGGCTTGCGGCAAGCGCGCTGTGACGGTGTTCGCGGCAACGTGTTTGGGCGCGGCCACCATCATCGCCACGCTCGCCGTTGCCCCCACCAACGCGGCGAAGGCCAAGAGCGCGAGGGTGACACCCCCCGCCAAGCCAATCAGCCACAAGAGCATCACCATGAGCGCCAGCGCTCGGAGCATTTCTGCGCGCCGCGCAAGACCGATCGGCGAGGCTCGATCCACCCGTGCGCCCAACGGCA
>JAAFHR010000088.1 GCA_013298455.1 Betaproteobacteria bacterium
AATGGCCATCGGTTCGGGCGCGGCATCAGCAACTTGTGCTCGCATCATCATCGCTTTCGGCGCGGGTGCGGGCATGTTGTTGCTGATGCCGCCCAAGTTCACTTCCCTGAGGCTAAAACTGCCGAAACCAAAGGCTTTGCTAGCGGTTGTCGCCTTGGCGCGAAACGCCGCAATACCGCGCTCAATCAACGCGCCTTCTTCGCGCTCACGAAGCTCGCGTGAAAGCTCAAAACCCGTACCGACGATCATCAGTTTTTGTTGCGCTAACTTGCCAGCGAGTGTGCCGAGCGTTGCGAAATCTTTGCTCTTGACGATGAGCTCCGCGCGCACCGTCCAACCATCGCGAACGCCTTTGTTGTTCCAGCGTTGATTGGTTTGAAAGCCGCCGGTTTGGGCTTGCACGTCTTTTGTTACCTTGGCCTGCGCCAAGCCTGCGTTGATAACTTGCTGCACCTCGCGGGTGAGCGCGCCAGCATCGGTGCCGCTGGCCTCAGCCGCGAGCGTGACAAACGCCAAATCGGGAATCACTTCAGAGGACACCGTTGCGTCAAGTGAGAGCACGTCTCTGGGAGCGTTGGGTTGAGCGGGCATGCTGTTTTGTGCGAAAGCGGTGGTTGAAAGGAGGGCGAGTGCGATAACGAGCAAACGGGATTTCATGATGACTTCCAGCGAGAGAATGGCAGATGTTGACTGAAACGAATGAGCGGTGCAAATGGGGTTACGGTCGAACTATTTTTTGCCACAGATTTCACAGCTGAACATAGATTTTCCTGACTATCAAATTGACTCAGAACTGAGATCGACGCCGGGCGTTGTCATGTTGAGCGGCGCGAAACATCAGGTGGCAAACAAATCTGGTCGTAGGAAACGCGTTGGCTGCGTTGCTGATCCTTCGCTCTGCTCAGGATGACAATTCCTCATCTGAGTCAGGTTGATCATCAGGTAGATTTTTGAATTCCGCGTGGCGAGAACTAATCTGCGTAAATCCGCGTAATCCGCGTAATCTGCGTCAAAAAATCGAACGTCGGCGTCTATGATGCTGTGTTGGTCCGAGGCTTCTGAAATCCTACAATCGTTTAATGATCGAATCCTTCGAATGCGTTATTTTGCGTGGGCTTCCGGGCAGCGGGAAATCTACGTTTGCTAAAAAATTAGCGATGCAGCACGGCTTCACGCACCTCGAAGCTGATGCTCATTTTTATGTGGGAGGCGAGTATCGTTTTGATCCTGCACGCGCCGCCGATGCGCACGCTTTGGTCGCTCGCGATGCGCTCACGGCGATGCTTGCGGGGCAGCGGGTAGTGGTTGCCAACACGCATGTTCGGCTCTGGGAAATGGCAGCAATTGTGGGCGCGGCCACGCTGGCGCAGAAGCGATTTTGTTTTGTGGAATGTGTGGGCGAATTTCGCAATGTGCATGCTGTGCCAAGTGAGGTGATTGAAGGCATGAAGATTCGTTGGGAGGCGTTGCCGGAGGCTTTTGCATCGTTGGTGCTCCGGGTCGAATTGGCTAAGGTTTGAAGGTTTCGGTTTATGGCCACAGATTTCACAGATAAACACAGATTTCTTTGGTTTTGAGTAGCGCGCCGGGCTGCGCTTTTGACGCGTTGTGCTTCGCTTCATCGTTCACGCTGATCTGCTGTGCAGCGTAACTGCCTTAAATCGGTGTTCATCTGTGAAATCTGTGGCAAAAAATCACCTTGAAACCGACTTTCCAACCCCCATATCCCCGCTAACTCAATGGTTTTTGGCTGCGGGCGTGGATAGCGCTCGCGGTTTGTCATGGCAAAAAAAGATTTTTACGCGGTACTAGGTGTAGCGAAAACGGCCTCGGAAGACGAGATCAAAAAGGCGTATCGAAAGCTCGCCATGAAGTTCCATCCGGATCGAAATCCGGGCGACAAAGCAGCGGAGGAGAGCTTCAAAGAGGCCAACGCCGCGCATGAAATCCTCTCAGACCCCAAGAAACGTGCGGCGTACGATCAATACGGTCATGCGGGTATCGATCCGCAAGCGGCGGGCGCAGCGGGCGGTTTCGCGGGCGGCAATTTTGGTGATGCATTCGGTGACATCTTTGGCGAAATCTTCGGCGGCGGACGCGGCGGTGGCGGCGGACGTCAGCGCGCTGATTCACCGTTTCGCGGCTCGGATCTTCGCTACAACTTAGAAATCACGCTCGAAGAGGCCGCCCGTGGCACCACGACCAAGCTTCGAATTCCAACGACCGAGCAATGTGATGTCTGCCACGGCACCGGCGCTGAAAAAGGTCACAACCCTGAAACGTGCCCGACCTGCAAAGGCGCGGGCGTGGTGCGTGTGTCGCAGGGCTTTTTCAGCTTGCAGCAAACCTGTCCGCAGTGCAGCGGCAGCGGCAAAATCATCAAGCATCCTTGTAAGGCCTGTCACGGCGCGGGTGTGAAGAAAACTTCGAAAACGCTCGAAGTCAAAATTCCTGCGGGTGTCGACACCGACGATCGCGTTCGTCTTTCGGGCGAGGGCGAAGCGGGCACCAACGGCGGACCGCCGGGTGATTTGTATGTGGTGGTGCAGCTCAAACCGCATCCTGTGTTTCAGCGCGACGCGGCGGATTTGCACTGCGAAATGCCGATCTCGTTTTCAACGGCAGCCATCGGCGGCGAGCTCGAAATCCCAACGCTCGACGGCAAAGCGATGCTCAAAATCCCCGCCGAAACGCAGTCCGGTCAAGTGTTTCGCCTGAAAAACAAAGGCATCCGGCCGGTGCGCGGCAGCATCACGGGCGACTTGTATTGCCATGTGCAGGTTGAAACACCGGTCAACATCACGTCGCGGCAAAAAGACTTGCTCAAAGAATTCGAAGAGATTCGCGTGAAAAACGCATCGAAGCAAAGCCCGAAAGAGGCCGGTTTTTTCGATAAATTGAAGTCGTTTTTTGAGTAGCAGAAATAATTCAGACTGTTCTCATGTCACGCCAAAACTCCGCAAAAGCAGCGTTTTGGTCTGCTATTGATAACTCGATTTTATTGCCGTTAGCCCTTAATTAATCAAGGGTAGCGCCCGAAAGCTGATGCTGCAGCGCGTGCGGATTGTCGGGCTTCGAGGCGCATCGTCGTGACTTTTGTCCGTGCCGCGCTACAAGTCACGACCGCTACACTCAAAGTTCCTCTTTTCGCGCTGAAAGCGCCGCTGCAATGCCGTTGCTGCGGCGCTTTTCGCTGGTTTCGCTTTGACTCCACAGAACGTACCTTCAACAGATGCTTCGGCGCGACAAGCGTCGGACGCGCCTGCCAAAAAACTGAAGCTTCGAACGCTCCTGACGCTGCCGTTCGTGGCCCTCGTGTGTGTGCCCTCGCTGATCATCGCCGGCAGTTCACTCTACGCGGGACTCAGAGCGGTCGATGTGCTCTCACAGCAGTTGATTGATGTGATTTCCTCTCGCGTTGAGCAGGCGGCCGTGCATCAGCTCGAAGAGGCTGCGATTACTTTGCAATCGGCCTACCCAGCTCAGGAATCCTCGTTTGACGGCTCAATTGACACCTTTCGAGATCGCGAAACGCTGGAGCGCAAACTCTTTGAGCTCACAGCGCAGACCCGCACCACAAGTTACTTGTTTTTTGGCGGCAAAGACGGCAGCTTTCTCGGCGTGGATCGTGGCCGCGCAGGCGCGTTGGCGGCGGCAACGGTGCGCCTGCAGCCGGTGCCGGGTGAGCCGCGAAAGATTTACAGTGCTCGTGTGCCGCTAGATCGCTCGCGACTCACCGAGACCGAGACCCGTGTCTACGATGCGCGAAGCCGCCCTTGGTACCGCGCTGCAGAGGCCGAACGCAAACTCAACTGGACGCCGATCTACGTCTCGTTCGCTAGTGGCGCCCTGGTGACCACGGCGAGCCAACCCATCGTGTCGCACGACGGCACGTTTCACGGCGTGTTGGCCGCTGACGTGGAGTTGAGCGAGCTCTCGACGTTCATCAAAGGCATCAACGTCAGCGCCAACGGCGTGGCGTTCATCGTTGATGAAAAAGGCTATTTGGTCGCAACCTCAACGCCCGAGGCGCCGTTCAAACTAGTCGACAATGAGCAGAAGCGTTTATTGGCAGCTTCAAGTGAATCAGATTTGGTAAGGGTGAGTGCCAATTGGCTAGCGCAAACCCCGGAGAAGCGAGCGGTGGGGCTGCGCAACTCGGGCGAAGCGCGCCTCACTACGCTCGACTCATCGTTCGGTTCGACCGATGTTGCGTCGCGCGATATTTCTCGAATCCAGGGCGTGAACTGGCGTGTGGTCGTTGCCGTGCCGCGCTCGGATTTCACCGCTGCCATCGTTTCGAGCGCGATCATCACGTTTTTGGTCACGCTGGCTGCGCTGGGTTCATCGCTACTTTTGGGCTTGTGGGTGCTCCGTCGAGTGACGAGCGACGTTGAGAAATTGGAAATCGCCACGCGCTTGGGCACCGACGGTGCGCTGCCGCGCCAAATCCCCGAGATGCGATTACTGGAGACTGGGCGACTGGCCGAGGCATTTCGGGTGATGGTGTCGAAGGTACAAAAGTCGCTTGACACCATTCGCTCGCAAAACGAAGAGCTCTCCGGCCTCAACACCGAGCTCGAAGATCGTGTAGAGCGACGAACGCAGGCGCTCAATGACCGCAACGAACTCCTAAGCCGCGAGGTCGCGCTTCGCTTATCGGTCGAACAATCGCTTCGCGAGGCGAGTGAGCGCTCGGTGAAGGCGGCTGACGATAAAGCGAAATTTTTGGCGATGCTCAGCCACGAACTTCGCACGCCACTGCAAGCGATTATCGGGTCGAGCCAAATGCTCACGGATAGATTGCCCAACGGGCCGAGCGAATTGGCAACACTCGAGGCGAGCGCCAAATCCATGTTTGCGTTGGTCGATGGCATCTTGTCGTATTCGCGGCTCGAAGCCGGGCGCGTGGCGTTGAAGCCAAGTCGGTTTCACACGGCGGAGTTGGTGGACGAAGCGCTCGATGTGGTGAGCGCTGCGCTCGGTGCGCCGCGCGCTAAGTTTGAGCTCAGCATCGATCAGAGCGTACCGAAGGCGCTGTACGCCGACGCGGGCATGATTCGTCAGCTCCTGATTAATCTGCTGCACAACGCCTACAAACATGGCGCAGGTAAAGCCGTGGCGCTCACTGTGGCGCTGGCCGACGATGCCCCGGTAACGCAGGCGAAGCAGAGTGCGCCGCCCGATACGACATGGCTTCGCTTTGCGGTGCGAGATCAAGGTGCTGGGATCTCAGAGGCGGACCAAAAAACGCTCTTTCAGCCGTTTAGCCAAATTGGCGCGACCGGCGCCGATCCGAGCCGTGGCAGCGGCCTGGGGCTCGCCATTTGTCAGATGCTCGCCAGTGAATTGGGCGGCGCGATCACGCTGCAAAGTGAAGTCGGTGTGGGCTCCACCTTTTCGTTCACGATTCCGCTACCTGCTGAGCGTTCGTTGCCAGCCGACATCACCTCGCCGTCGTTTTGGCCGACGGCTGTGCCGCTGCGACAATTGCGGATTTTGCTCGTTGAGGATCACGACATCAATCGAAAGCTGGTCTCACAGCTCTTGCAAAACCTCAATCAAGACGTGTTCGCTGTGGCCTCTGGCGAAGCCGCCGTCGAAGCGATTTACCAAAATGTGTTCGATCTGGTGTTGCTAGACATCAATCTGCCGGGCATGTCGGGCTTAGAGGTGGCACGCACCCTTCAAGCGCAGATCACGCCGCAATGGCCGCCGCCGCTGCTTTGCGCGCTCACCGCCAGTGATGATGCGGAGGATCGAGAGCAAGCGCGTGCCGCAGGCATGGCGTTTTTCCTCCCTAAACCCGCCACGATGCGGGCGCTTGAAACGCTATTGCGTTCGGTGATAGATCGCTTGGACACAACGCTCGGTTCGGTGGCCGCAACGGCACCCGTGGCCGCGCCAACCAGCGCGTCGCTCGCTGAGCTTGCTGACGTCGCGCTTCTCGATACGGATTTTTTAACGATGCTTTTGGGTGCCGAGCGAAACAGCGCAACGCCTTTTCTGAGCTCGCTTTTGACGCAATACGCTGAGAGCGCTTCGGGCGAGTATGCGGTGTTGCGGGCGCGCTGGTCTGCGGGTGATCGCGCGGGCGTGACAGCGGTGGCGCACAGCATGCGCGGCGCGGCGACTTCGGTGGGCGCGCTGCGCCTTGCGGCGACGATTGAACAGGTTGAAGCGGCAGCCTCCGACGACGCGGTGCACGCCGTGGCGGTCGCCGTCAAAGAGAGCGTCTTGGCGCTGCAGGCGTGGGCGCAGCGCCATCTGCCATAGCGGCCATTGCGCTGAATTGGTGCAAGTCTGGCCGGCTGTACGGCCAAGATAGTTCTGAAAAAAGGCCGAAACCGACCAGAAACGACCGAAGATTGGCGAGAAAGGGTGAACAATGATTTCCGTCTATTTTTTCCCTGAGTTGTACCATCGTGATTAGCGTTGCTATTGTTGATGACCACCCCATCGTCCGTGCCGGCCTGCGAGGCATTCTGGGGAGCGACAAGGAGCTCGTCGTTGTTGCCGAAGCGGGTGACAGTGCGGGCGCGGTCGACATCGCTCGAAGCGGTCGCGCCGACGTGATGTTGCTCGACTTGTCTCTGCCGGGTCGTGGCGGATTTACGCTCTTGCAGCGGCTCTTGGATGAAGCGCCATCGATGCGCATCGTGGTGCTCTCGATGTACGACCCTGAGACGCACAAAGAGCGTGCGGTGGCGCTGGGCGCGTCGGACTACTTGCCGAAAGGCTCATCGTCAGAGAGCATCATCTCCTGCGTAAAGCGGGCCGCGACGCAGCCACAGCCTCGTCGAGGCAAACGAATGGACGGCGAACCGCACACCTCGCTTTCGAGCCGTCAATACGATGTGCTGATCAAGCTCGTCGCCGGGCGTTCGGTGACCGACATCGCGTCTGAGCTCAACCTGAGCGTGAAAACAGTGAGTAGCCACAAGGTGGCGGTGCAGCGTCGGTTGGATGCGGCGTCGCTGGTTGATTTGGTGAACTACGCCAATGCGCACGCCTTGGTGCCGCGCCCCGAGGCCGAGTAACGATGCTTACTGTTTTGGCGTAACAGCCATTCGACGAAAGCCCAAGCCAGCCTTGGGCTTTTTATTGTTTGACTGATGTGTCCAAAATAGATAAAAACCGTCTATTGCCCTTACGCTATCTGGCTTATCGATAAAAAGCCTATCGCTTCGAACGAGCCCACAGGTAGACTCCCGTCGCGACGGCTCCGATGAGCAGCACGGCGGCGATACCCCGCGGTGTCATCAATTCATGCGCAATCGCGTGCAAAAAGTCATCCGGTTCGTGGCCGGGATGGGCCATGCTGATGGCGGGTAGCGCGGCGACAACGGCTGCCGTATTGATGATCGTCGTTTTGATAGTCATGGCTTAGCTCAGCATCCCTTGATGGCGAATGAAGTCAACAATGGCGTCTACGCCCGTGCCGACTTTCAGGTTGGAGAAAACGAAGGGTTTCGCGCCGCGCATTTTTTTGGCGTCGTGATCCATCACTTCGAGCGATGCGCCTACATACGGCGCTAGATCAATTTTGTTGATCACCAGCAAATCACTCTTCATGATGCCCGGTCCGCCTTTGCGCGGGATCTTTTCGCCTGCTGCAACGTCGATCACGTAAATCGTTAGATCACTCAACTCGGGCGAAAAGGTAGCCGCTAAATTGTCGCCACCGCTCTCCACGAAAATCATGTCGAGATTCGGGATGCGTTTATTTAAGCGATCCACCGCTTCAAGGTTGATCGATGCGTCTTCACGAATGGCGGTGTGCGGGCAACCGCCGGTTTCCACGCCGATGATTCGATCTGCGGAGAGCGCCGAGTGATCGACCAGAAACTGCGCGTCTTCCTTGGTGTAGATGTCGTTCGTAATCGCTGCAATATTGTGCGAATCCCGAAAGCGCCTACAGAGCTCCAACGTGAGCGCCGTTTTGCCAGAACCGACAGGACCGCCGATCCCAACGCGAAGTGGGCCGTGTGTATTCATGATCGAAAAAGTCTTGAGTATTGTGTTTCGTGTTTCATTTGTGCAATCGCTAAAAGTGGTGAGGCCGATGACCAATCCTGCTCCGGGAGTTGGAGCGCAGATTCAACGCATTGGCTCACTGTTTCACCCAAGGCAAAGAGCATTTTTTGTGCCGCAATTTGCCCCATGGGCAGCGCCTTGGCGAGCACCATCACCTGATTTTCTGCGAAGCCAAAGGTGTAGGCCAGTAAGCCGTCTTTCGCGCTGAGGCCGCTCGCTAGGGCGGCTAGGCTGGCGGCAACGGGCGCGGTGGGTGAGACCATGCCTGCGAGGACGTCGCGCTGCATGTTGGTGATCGGCGCAACGTCGCGACACCATGCCGCGTACGAAAAGCCCACTTGAATCGTTTCAGCGCGCGGTTCGCTCGATTCGCGCGACGCAAGAAACTCGGCATTGAGTCGGAGCAGTTCCGTCTTTGTTGACGGCAACTCTGACCACGCGGCAAAGGCTGCGGCATAAAGCGGCGCTTCAAACTTCGCAAAGACCAACAGCAGATGATCCGTAATCCAGCCAAGCGCGGTCGGTGCATCGGCGACAACGCCCGATTCAATCGCCCACTCGAGCCCTTGCGAATAGCTGTAAGCACCCACCGGCAACGCGGGCGAGGCGAGCTGGAGTAGACGAGGGGTCATCGATCCTGCGTGCGTGGCTGTAGACCATCGTGGATGCGGCCGCCGTGGCCTTCGTCGTCGTGGCTGTGATGGACGTGGCTGTGACCGTAGGCGCCGCCTTCGGGTTGGAAGCCGCGCTTAACTTCCGTGACCACACCGCCCAAGCCTTCGACCATGGCTTTGAGCACATGATCGGGGAGCATCAAAAAATAATCCGCTTCAACTTGCAATGGTACGTGTCGATTGCCGACGTGATAGGCGATTCTGGCGAGTTGTGTGGCGCTGGTGGCGCGTACTTCCGCGAGCGCTTCATCGGCGGCGATCACTTCGACGATGCGGCCATCATCGAGCGCGATTTTGTCGCCGTGCGCGAGGATGGTGCCGCTTCGCAGCTGAATGCCGAAGGATTCGCCGCTCGCGAGCACTGCCCGCAGCCGTGATTTTTCGCGTTGATCGAACGTGAGTTCAACTGATTCGGTGGCCTGAATGTCTTTGGGAACTAGGTGTGTTGCGGTGTGCATGTTGCGGGTTTAAAACAAAAAGTAACGCTGCGCCATCGGCAACACTTTGGCTGGCTCGCAGGTCAGGAGTTGCCCATCAGCGCGCACTTCGTAGGTTTCGGGATCGACTTCCATGTGCGGTCGATAGTCGTTTAAGACCATGTGTTGTTTGCGAACCTTTCGGATTTTTTGTACCGCACTCACATTTTTTCGAAGACCATATTTTTTCGCCACATTCGATTCAAGCGCCGCGCTCGAAACAAACGTGAAGGAAGCCGAATGCAGCGCGCCGCCAAAGGCCGCAAACATGGGGCGTCCGTGCACGGGTTGTGGTGTCGGGATCGATGCGTTGGCGTCGCCCATTAACGCCCAAGCAATTTGTCCACCCTTCAAAATCATGCTGGGTTTCACGCCGAAAAAAGCCGGGCGCCAGAGTACGATGTCTGCCCATTTACCTTCTTCGAGCGAGCCGACTTCGTGCGAGATGCCGTGGGCGATCGCTGGGTTGATCGTGTATTTGGCGATGTAGCGTTTGACACGGAAATTGTCGTTGCGGGAGAGGTGCTCTACCGATTCGCTTGCAGTGTTTTGGTTGCGCTTGCGAACACCCTCTCCCCGGCCCTCCCCCCCATGGGGAGGGGGCAGGTGGCCGCGCTGCGCTTTCATCTTGTGCGCCGTTTGCCATGTGCGCATGATGACTTCACCCACGCGTCCCATGGCTTGAGAATCGGACGACATCATGCTGATCGCGCCGAGATCATGCAAGATGTCTTCAGCGGCAATCGTTTCGCGGCGAATGCGCGATTCGGCGAACGCTAGATCCTCGGCAATGCCCGCATCCAAGTGATGACACACCATCAACATATCAAGATGCTCGTCGATGGTGTTGACCGTGTACGGCATCGTCGGGTTGGTTGACGATGGCAAGAAGTTATCCGTTCCGATCACACGCAAAATATCGGGTGCATGTCCGCCGCCCGCGCCTTCGGTGTGAAACGCGCAGAGCCCGCGGCCCTTGGTCGCGGCGATGGTGTTTTCCACGAAACCTGATTCGTTTAAGGTGTCAGAGTGAATCGCCACTTGCACATCGTATTTATCGGCCACGTTCAAACAATTGTTGATCGCAGCGGGCGTGGTGCCCCAATCTTCGTGGAGTTTTAGGCCAATCGCGCC
>JAAFHR010000089.1 GCA_013298455.1 Betaproteobacteria bacterium
GCCACCGAACCGCGACGAATCATCACCGCCGATTGGGGCGAGGCGGCGGAAAAAGATGTCTTTAGCGTGCAAATTGAAGTGATCGCCAGTGATCGTCAAGGCTTGCTTCGAGACATCTCAGACGTGCTCGCCAAGGAGCGCATCAACGTGACGGCGGTCAATACGCTCAGCAAAGATTTCATGGCCAAGATGAAATTCACCGCCGAGGTGAAAAGCATGGATCAGCTGCGCGTGGCATTGACGCAGGTCACCAATGTGAAGGGTGTGCAGAGCGCACGGCGGGCCTGATTTAGCCCCCTCCCCCCGGGGGGAGGGTTGGGGAGAGGGTCTGCGATGAAGCGCAATTTTGGTGCCTGTAGGGGGTAGCGCACAGTCACCTTGCGACATGCACAGAGTGCTCTTTATCGAACACCCTCACCCTAACCCTCTCCCCCAGGGAGAGGGGACCACAATCAAACCCCCAACAGCTCCACCTCAAACTTCAGCGTCGCATTCGGTGGAATCACGCCGCCCGCACCGCGAGCACCGTAGCCAAGCTCTGCTGGGATGATGAGCGTGCGCTTGCCGCCGATCTTCATCCCTTGCACGCCCTCGTCCCAACCTTTGATCACGTGCCCCGCGCCGAGCGGAAATTCAAACGGATCGTTGCGATCTTTGCTCGAATCAAACTTCGCGCCCTGCACGCCGGCGTTAAAAAGCCAGCCTGTGTAGTGAACAGAGACATACGCCCCCGCTTTGGCTTCGGCGCCCTGGCCGATGATGTCGTCTGTGTACTGGAGGCCCGAAGGGGTTGTTTGCATAGGATGCACCGAGTCAGTTAGAAAGAGTCGTAGATTTTAGGGTTCGAACTTGGCATCTTCATGTCACGCGCCAACGGCGCAACGACATCAGGCGCGCAGGTCTTTCACCAAATTAGCGAGCGTCTCTGCATTAAGCTCAACATGCATCGGATAGTTTTTGTGATCGCAACCGACTTTCACACCGGCACCGGCCAAGAGCGCGGAGCGCATCGACTCATTGAATTCGAAGCGCATGAAATGCACGGCTGAGGTTTTCTCTTCGGTCGAGCGCTCAAGATCCTCGTCAGCAATCGCATAGCTACGGCCATGGCCTTCAACTTCAATAAACATGCGGTGTTCAACGCCGACCAAACGCGCGAGCTCGCGTTGCCGCTCGTTGACATCGGTGTATTCGATGAGCATCGTCGCTTTCCAATTCGTGCCGTCTGGAATGAGCGGGTTGTAGGCGTCGAGCTCTGACTGAATACCCTCTTCTTCGAACACTTTTTCGATTCGAAGCATTTCCTGAATTTGATAGCGAATGGTTTGTTCGTCTTCAAATTGCAAAGTGAAATGATCGCCCACGTGCACCGTGCGCAGCTTGCGATGCGCGATGATTTGCGGTTTCGCGGTTTTGATGTATTTGCTGTACGTCTCTAGGGACATCAGGTCGGAGGGTTTCAAATGAGGCATGGTTACTATTCCAAACAAACTGTCCCTCCCCCTTCAAGGGGGAGGTTAGGAGGGGGATGGGTTTCGGGGCGTGGTGTCTGTCGTTGAGAAAAGAAAACCATCCCCACCCTAGCCCTCCCCTTGAAGGGGAGGGAACGAAGTCAGCTCAGGCCGTAAGCTTTTCGGACGAGCGTCAACGGATGCGCTAACTCCGGTGCCTTTTCATCGAGCAGCCCCGCTTCGCGCATGCCTTGTTCGATGTGGTGGCCCGAGAGTTGGCAGTCCGATGAAATGTAATTAGGCTTATTGGTTGCCATCGCTTTGAAGACGGGTTTGCCGATCTTCATTGCGGTTTTGTGATGTTGCTCTTTCACGCCGTAGGTACCCGCGTGACCCGAACAACGCTCTACGGTGTTGACCGATGTGCCAGGCACGAGCTTCAACATTTCTTCGGTTTTCTTGCCGACGTTTTGCACGCGAGAATGGCAAGGAATGTGATAACTCACCGCGCCTAGTTCGCTCTTGAAATCCTTCTTAAGCAGGCCGTCTTTGTCGCGAGCGATCAGGTATTCAAACGGATCCCACATGGCATCTTGCACGAGCTTAGCGTCAGCATTCTCGGGCATCAAAAGCGGGATTTCTTGCTTAAACATCAACGTGCAAGATGGAATCGCTGAAAGAATCGCGTAGCCTTCGCGAGCGTACCGAGCCAGCACTGGCAAATTGAACTCCGCGTTTTTCGCAACGCCGTCCAAATCACCCAATTCGAGCTTGGGCATGCCGCAGCACTTTTCCTTTTCAACGATCTCGAATTGGATGTCGTTGTGTGTCAACACTTTCAACAAATCCATGCCAATGCCGGGCTCGTTGTAGTTGATGTAGCACGTTGAAAAAATCGCTACTTTTCCGGGGGTACGTTGACCGTTGACGACCGGTGCAGTGGAGTGCGGAGCGTCTTTGGCTTGCGAGCGGAATCGCTTCGTTGCGAGCTCGGGCATCCAAGCATCTTTATGCACATCGAGCACGGCGTTCATGCCGCTTCGTGCGAGCTTGGTTTTGTTGATCGCGTTGACCGTTTGAACCACAATCGGAATGCCGGAAAACTTGCCGTGAACATCGGTAGAGGCAAGGAATTTTTCACCCGCGCCAACTTCACCTTTTTTGTATTTCACCGCTTTGGCGCGGAGCATCAAATGCGGGAAATCCACGTTCCACTCGTGTGGCGGCGTGTACGGGCATTTGGTCATGTAGCAGACGTCGCACAGGTAGCACTGGTCAACGACTTTCATGTAATCTTTTTTGTCGACCCCGTCGACTTCCATCGTCTTCGATTCGTCAATCAAATCAAAGAGCGTGGGGAATGAGTTGCACAAGCTCACGCAACGACGGCAGCCGTGGCAAATGTCGTAAACACGCTCTAATTCCTTGTTCAAAGAATCTTCGTTCCAGAACTCAGGGCTTTTCCAATCAATGGCGTGGCGGGTGGGCGCTTGAAGATTGCCTTCTCTCATATTTTTCTTCGAAAAAAAGGACGAATGACGGAGGACGAATGACGAGGAACCAAGGGCGCCTAGGCCGGACGAAAGAGCGACGATGCCAAAGTGGAATGACGCTCGCACAGCTTTGCGTCATTCGTCATTGGTCATTCGTCGTGCGCTCGATCGTCCTGCATTCGTGGCAGAGCGGCTAGACGCGCACTCAGTCTGCTAGCGCCTCTAAGGCTTTAGCAAAACGGTTGGCGTGTGAACGCTCCGCTTTGGCAAGCGTTTCGAACCAGTCGGCGATTTCGTCGAAGCCCTCTTCGCGAGCGGCTTTGGCCATGCCTGGGTACATGTCGGTGTACTCGTGCGTTTCGCCTGCAACCGATGCGGTGAGGTTCTCACGGCTTGAGCCGATTGGCATGCCGGTGGCTGGATCGCCAACCATGGCCAAGTAGTCAAGGTGACCGTGCGCGTGGCCGGTTTCGCCCTCTGCGGTGCTGCGGAACAATGCAGCAACGTCGTTTTGGCCTTCTACGTCAGCTTTGTTCGCGAAGTAGAGGTAGCGGCGGTTGGCTTGGCTCTCGCCGGCAAACGCGTCTTTCAGATTCTGGTGGGTTTTGGTGCCCTTGAGGTTCATAACAAACTCCTGTGTTTGATCAGTCACTTGGATAAACGAAGTGATGCAGCGGCGCTACAGCTCGTCGTTGAGCCGAACTATAGGTGCGATGTGTGACGGTTGTGTGGAGCAATTCTTGTGAGGCTGAGTGGAAAAATCGATTGATTGGTGTTTCGTTCGGGACACAGTGCATGACAGCGGAATACGCAGTCAAGCGAAAAGCCCCACAAATCGGGCGCTCGACGGCGTTTGCGCGTAAAATTTAGGCAATATGAATGAAGACTCAAACACACAAAATTTGACCGCTGAAGCGGACGCTGGCGCTGCGTCAAACACTGCTACGCCACCCACCCCTGAGCTCGCCGCGCCCGCTGCCGTAACGTTCGCCTCACTCCAACTCGCTGAGCCGATCCTCCGCGCAGTCACCGAATCGGGCTACACCACGCCCACGCCGATTCAGGCGCAAGCCATCCCCGTCGTACTCGCAGGCCTTGACGTGATGGGCGGCGCGCAAACGGGCACCGGAAAAACAGCCGCGTTCACGCTGCCGATTTTGAATCGGATGTTGAAGCACGCCAACAGCTCGCCATCGCCCGCCCGCCATCCAGTGCGCGCGCTGATGCTCGCTCCAACGCGTGAGCTCGCCATACAAATTGAAGAAAGTGTTGAGACCTACGCCAAGCACACGGGGCTTCGCTCTACGGTGGTGTTTGGCGGTGTCGACATCAAAGAGCAGAAAGCCGCAGTGCGTGCTGGCGTTGAAATTCTCGTTGCCACGCCGGGTCGTTTGCTTGACCACATTGAGCAAAAGAATCTCTCGCTCAATCAAGTTGAAGTATTGGTGCTCGATGAAGCCGATCGCATGCTCGACATGGGCTTCATTCCCGACATCGTACGGATCATCGGCATGCTGCCGCAGCAGCGCCAAAGCTTGCTCTTTTCTGCAACGTTTTCGGAAGAAATCAAGAAGCTCGCCGACCGGATGCTCAAAGCGCCCGTACTCATCGAAGTGGCGCGTCGCAATGAATCCGCGGCCAACGTTACACAGCAAATTTATCGAGTGTCTGGCGACGACAAGCGCCGTTTGCTCGGGCATTTGGTGACCTCGCAAGACCTGAAACAAGTGCTCGTGTTTTCGCGCTCGAAGCTTGATACCGCGCGGCTCGCCAGAGCCTTAGAGCGTGACGGCTTCACCACGGGCGCGATTCACGGCGACAAGACGCAAGATGAGCGCATGAAGGCGCTGGAAGCGTTCAAAAACGGTGAGATTCGTATCCTCGTTGCGACCGACGTTGCAGCGCGCGGCATTGATATCGATCAACTGCCCACAGTGGTGAACTACGAAATGCCATTCGTGGCGGAAGACTATGTGCACCGCATTGGCCGCACGGGTCGAGCGGGCGCAAGCGGCACCGCGATCTCGTTTGTGTCGTCCGACGATGGCAAGCTGTTGGCTGAAGTTGAAAAGCTCATCAAGCGAAAAATTGATGAAATGCCGATGCCCAATTTGTCGAGCTACGGTGATCGGTACGCGCCGCGAAGCACAACGCCCCGCGACACTGACCGCAACGGCGGTCGCGCCGGTTCGCGCCGCGTGGATGAAGGTTACGGCGAAGTTCGCCCACCGATGCACGAGCCGCGAAAAACTAATTTCAACGGCGGTCGCGATAAATCACATTTCGATTTGAATCCGGATCAGCCGGTGTCGCGCTCGATACGGCCCGCGTTGCCGGGTCGCAAAGTCGTGCGTGAAGTTTGCGTGTTGTTGACCGCTCCGGTAAAAGCGAAGCCAGCCCCCACTG
Source organism: Betaproteobacteria bacterium (assembly GCA_013298455.1). Classification (GTDB taxonomy): domain Bacteria; phylum Pseudomonadota; class Gammaproteobacteria; order Burkholderiales; family Casimicrobiaceae; genus Casimicrobium. The sequence continues at coordinate 5,351 of JAAFHR010000089.1, forward strand.
AAACGCCGCCGCTGCAACGCTACGAACCGGATCAATTGGCAGCCGTGTCGGCCTAGCGCAACCCGTAGGCGCGGACCTGGACGCGCCCGTCACAGTTTCCTGTAACCCGCAACGAGCGACGCCAGGTCGTCGCCTACAGCACATCTGACGCATGTCCGCTCTCTCCCCCACCGCGCAACGCGTTCAACAAACGCTACTTGATTTGGGCAGCAGCGCCCAAATTCACGAGCATCCCGAAGCCTGTCGAACCTCAGCGGAAGCCGCTGCAGTGTTGGGCTGCACAGTCGCGCAGATCGCCAAAAGTGTGATCTTCAAGGGCGCGGAATCCGGGCAATCCATCCTCGTGATCGCCAGCGGCGCAAACCGAGTTGACACGAAAAAAGTGGCGGTCATCGCAGGTGAATTACCGAGCAAAGCCAATCCCGATTTCGTGCGGGAACACACGGGTTTTGTGATCGGCGGTGTGTCACCCATCGCACACCTCAAGCCCGGCAAAGTGATCTTCGATCAAGATTTGCTGCAACACGAATTCGTGTTTCCCGCAGGCGGTACGCCGCAAGCGATGTTTCGAATCGCACCGGACGAGTTGTTAAAAATCAGCAGCGCAGCCCTTGCCGACGTCCGCCAAACCGACGCGACGTAACAACGCCACCGTAGGAGCGGCTCGCCGCGAATGTAGGAACACGCAATGCAGTCGGCAACAAGAGCCGCTCCTACCACGCGAAACGCTCCCGCGTCATCGCCTTTCGCGGCAAGCCGCTCCTACAGCGCAGCTATCTCAACGCAATCCTACAATTCACCGATGAACTTCAGCATCACCCCCGCTACCCGCGCCGATCTGCCCACCGTGGTCGCACTCGTTCGCGCCCTCGCTGTCTACGAAAAACTCGAACACATGATGGTGAGTACCGTCGATGACTTCGATCGCGAGCTCTTCGGACCGACGGCAAAAATCGAATGCGTGATCGCTCGCGAAGGAGACGCGCCAGTCGGTTTTGCCCTCTTCTTCAACAATTTCTCCACGTTTTTAGGGCGCAAAGGTTTGTACCTTGAAGACCTATTTGTCGAGCCCACTGCACGCGGCAAAGGCTACGGCAAAGCACTCCTAGTGCATCTAGCGAAACTCGCCGTCGAGCGCGGCTGCGGACGCTTTGAATGGAGCGTGCTCGATTGGAATACGCCTTCGATTGAGTTTTATGAAGCGATGGGCGCAACGGTCATGCCCGATTGGAAAATCGTGCGGGTGACGGGCGAGAAGTTGATCAGTCTGTCGCGAATGTAACTACGAATTCGCCCGTTGGCTTTTCTATTGAATGCCTTAATTTATATGGGTTACGCGTAATTATCGTTAAACATCTATAAGCAAGTAATATCGTCTGTCGCCCATAGTTTCATTGGCATATCACCGAAAAGTCAAACGAATCTGTAGGAGCGTTCTTGGGCGCGACCAGCGTTGCGATTTGTCGCTCGTCTTCGTCCTCGAAACGGGAATCGCGCTCGAGGGCGCTCCTACGACACCCGTCAAAACGCCACGACGTGATCGAGCTCCACTCGAATGCCGATGGGCTCACCAATCCGATGATTGTGATGGCTTGGCACGAGCGCCAAGACGCTGCGGCCACTGGGTAATTCGAGCGTGTAGAGAAACTCTGCGCCGCGAAAGGCACGCGCCAGCACCTTCGCCGTCGTTGGGCTCGCGTCGTCATGAACCACGTCATCGGGCCGGAGCAGCAGTTCGATGTGTTCGCCGCGCGCGCCTTGCGTGGGATCGGTGAGCGTCAACACGCCGAGTTCGCTGTCGAGGTGATTGGCATCAATCACGGTCGCTGGCAGAAACACACCTTCACCAACAAAATCAGCCACAAAACGAGAAGCAGGACGGTGATACAGGTTGTACGCCGTGTCCCACTGCACCAGCTCTCCCGCTCGCAACACACCAATTTCATCGGCCAAGGCAAAGGCTTCGTATTGATCGTGCGTAACCAAAAGCGCGGTCGCTTTGGCTTCTAAGAGCGTCGCTCGAACTTCGGCAGATAAACGTTGCCGCGTCTCGATATCCAAATTTGAAAACGGCTCATCAAACAACACAAGTTTGGGCTTCACCACAAGCGCTCGCGCTAGCGCCACACGCTGCTGTTGACCGCCTGAGAGCTCGTGCGGATAGGCGTGTTTGGTCTCACGTAGATGCACTAAATCGAGCACTTCATCCACGCGCTGACGGCGCTCAGCACTCGATACTTTGGCGAGCCCAAAGCCCACGTTATCGAGCACATTGAGATGCGGAAACAGTGCGTAATCTTGAAACACCACGCCCACGCCGCGATGCTCGGGATCAACGTGAACGCCCGAATCAGCCACCACGTGCTGCCCAATACGAATTTCACCGCTACCCAGAGGCTCTAAGCCCGCCACGCAGCGCAGAAGCGTTGTTTTGCCGCAACCGGAAGGCCCCAACAGACAACCCACTCGTCCCGCAGGAATATGAAAACTCACATCACTCAAGGTTTGCCGAGGCGCCTCACGACCGCGCGGTGGATAGCGATGATTAAGTGCTGTGACGGTGAGGGAATTGGTCATGGTTGGATTGTAGAAGCGAGGCGATGTAGGCGACGACCTGGCGTCGCTTTTCCGTGTGGTGAGATGCCCGCACCGAGCGCGGCCAGGTCCGCGCCTACATTGGATTAGTCGCCCGTACCTCAGACTGTAGGCGGCGACCAAAGCCGTCAGTGCTCGCATGCATCAAGCCATCGCCGTAAAATCAAACGTTCACCTCATCAAACCGAGATTTCCTGTGCTCAAGACGCTTTTTGGGGGCGCGCCGAAATGGCAAAGCCCCGACGCCGACATTCGGCTGACCGCGGTGGCAGAACTTGCCGCTGATCCTGCGCAAACCGCCACCCTCAACACGCTGGCCTGTGACGACGCTGATGCACGCGTTCGTGCTGCTGCTGTGGCACACGTTACAGACACCACGACGCTTGCCAAAGCCATCAACGACGCCGATGCATCCGTGCGCGACGTTGCTGCCAAAGCCTGGGCTGCAACGCTCGGTGGCGTAGTAACTGATGCGCTCCCGATGGCTGTCATTGCCACTGCCGTGCGCGAGGATTCGAGCGATGCCGCGAAAGCCGTTGCATCGAAAGTAGCGGCGAGCGATCTCACGGCATGGCTCGCGTCAAACGCAGCACCCGCGATGAAGCTCGGCGCGATTGCCGCCTGTGCCGATGTGCCGCTCTTGGATAAGCTGCATCACTACTGGCGCGATCACGATAAGCGTTTGGGCAAGGCCTGTCACGACCGTGTGTTGGCGCTGCAAACGCAAGACAAAAGCGCGCAAGAAGCCGATGTGCTGTTGGCGCAAATGCAGGCGTGGTCTGATGCCGATGAGGTGCCGCTATCGAAGCTCATCGAGGCACAACGCGCATGGGGCAAGCTCGCCGCGGATGCACCCCGCCAAGCCAAATTCACAGAGCTCAACACCTCGCTTCAGCAGCGCATGCAAAACGAATCCGTTACGCGGCGTTTGCATGAGGCGCTTGCAATGCAAGTAGCTGGGCTTTCTTTGAAGAGTAAGCGGGTAGCTGAGGCGACGCCCGAAGCGCTCGCAGAACTCGCAGCGGAAGCCACCGCCGCGCAGGCATCGCCCGCAATGGACGCGGGTCTCGCGCAGCAGCTGCAAGCCGTGCATGCAGCGATTGCGAGCGAGCAGCAAAGCCGAGAGAAACACGCAGCAGGCGAAGCCCTGCTCGCAGCGATGCCACAGCGCCCTGCAAAACCGGCGATTCTCAAAAAACCTAAGCCGGTAAAGGTACCGGTTGAGACCGCGCCGCTGGTGCAGGTTGAGACGGTGTCGACTGCGGTTGAGCCGGTGGCTCTGATCGCAGCGGTCGACGCATCCGGCGTGACCACAGCGACGGCATCGAACGAAGTCGCTGACAGCACGGCAGCCACCGAAGTCGTCGCTGAAGCGGTTGTACCCGCAGCAACAGACGTCAGCAACGAAACGCCAGCCGACGCGCCTGTGGTGCCATCGGCAGAGCCCGCGACGGCCTCCGGGCCCGCCGCCTCCGAACCCGTGAAAGAGGCCACCGCCGATGGCGCAGTCGCCGAGGCCCAAGCGCAGTACACCGCCGCACTGACTGAGTACGACGCGGCCAACGCAGAATGGAAAACCAAGTGGGATGCGTGGCTTGCAAGTGTTGACGCTACGACTAAAGCGCGCTTTGAATCGCGCCTAACCGCCGCAACCAAGCCTGAGCGCGAACCGAAACCGGAGCGCGTGGTTACGCCGCGCGCCGAAGATGCGGACATCGCCAAAGCGACTGAATCACTCGCCAAGCTTGCTGAGCTGATCGCTGCGGGCGATGTGCGCGGATCACGCAGCGCTGCGTCAAAGCTCTATCAGGCGTTCACCGCGAAGCGCTACCCGAAGCTCGAAGAGTCGCGCTTGCATGAGCTCGATGGCGAAGTGAAGCGCCTTGAGAGCTGGCTCAAATGGAGCGATGGCCAGGCGCGTGATGCGCTGTTTGCTCGCATCGAAGCGCTCAAGGCTTCGCCCTTGCCACCCGAACCGCTCGCTAAAGAAATTCGCGCCATTCAAGAGGAATGGAAAGCGCTCGATAAGAAAAATGGCGGCGCACCGAAACCCAAGTGGGACAAATTCAACGCCGAATGCAAAGCGGCCTACGCGCCAGCCAAAGCGCATTTTGACAACCTACGTAAGCAGCGCAACGAAAACGCATCGGGCCGGGAAAAGGTCATTGCCGACATGGACGCGTTGGCCGATGAAGCTGCTGCTCCGGCTGCCGAGG
>JAAFHR010000009.1 GCA_013298455.1 Betaproteobacteria bacterium
CGTTGAAATTGAGTGGCAACGCGGTAGGCGAGCCGCCGCCTGTGTAATTCACCGTGAGCGTGAAATTCAAATTCGACGAACAAGCGATGGTATTGGGCGTGGTGAACCGAAACGCTGTCGCATTGGTTTGACTCTGGTTCGCAGCGATGTTGGCAAACGACACAGTCGCCGGATTGATCGTGACGCCGGGTGTCAACGTGGAAAGCGTTGCTGTGACGTTACTCGCTGTGGCGAAGCCGCCATTGCTGAGGGTGACGTTGAGCTGATTGCATTCGTTGGGCTGTATGTTGCCGCCACCCGTCAAAATTTGCCGGCTCTCAACCGAGATCACCGGCTCGGGCGGCAACACACTTACTCGAAAGGTCTGTGCCCGCGCCGCACCGCAGCTATCGTTGGCCTGCGCGCGGATGCTGTAAGTGCCGAGCGTCGTGCTCGCGGTGGTGGTCACGGTGACCACGCCGTTGGCAGCAATGCTCACCGTGCCGCCACCGGGCAGTGTGCTGGGGCTGACGGTGGCGGCTACCAAGTTGCTGTTGCCGTCCGCGATGAGAGCCGCGGGGGTTGCCGTGCCGCTCGTACCGACGAGCAGGTTGAAATTGCTGTAAGCGCCAAGGGTAGGGACCAAATTGTTGGTGACCAAAACGTTGACCGAGAGCGAGGTGGTCGCACCCGCAGCGTCTGTGGCGGTGAGCAGCACCGGATAGCTGCGCCCGCCGCTGGTCGCCACCGCGATGCACTTGGCCGCTGCAGTCAGGTTCACCGTGCCGTTGTTGTTGGCCGCTGTAACCGTGAGCTCGGGTGGCACGTTTGACACCGCTACCGCCACTGAGCTTGCTGCATTTGGCGCATCGCTTACCGAGGCGACCGCTGCCGTCACCGCGGGCCCGCCTTGGCGAACAGTGACACTGCCACCGCCTGAGACGGTGAGCGTGGGCGATGCGTTCGTTCCTGTGATCGTGAAATTGGTGTCGCTGATGTCGAAAAACACGTTGCCGACGGCCGAGACCCGGATCCGCGCTTGCGACGTTGAAGGTGTGCCCGCTGGAATGGTGACCGATGCCGACCCGTTGTTGGGAGCACTCGCCACCAAAACAGTCGGGAAGCTATAGCCACCATCCGTTGACAGCGCAATTTGCACGTTGGCAACACTCACGGGCGAAAGATTCGTTGACGCCACGCTCCACGTCACGGTTTGGTTCGAACCCGCGGCCCAGCTCACGGCGGTGTTGGGTTGCGTGACGGCGAAGGGGCCGGAATTGGCGTCGACCGTGAGCACGGTGCTGGCATCGTTGGTGCCACCACCACCGGCTCGGTTGTCGCGAACCGTGACGCGAAAGCGCATCGTTCGCGCTGTGCTCGGGAGTAGCTCTGCCGTCATGTAGTCTGGCGTAGTGGTGCCTAAGAGCGGGGCCCGGGCAGGCGCAACGTTGGCGTTGTTGAGGATGTAGCGAAGGCTCGGAAAGGTTCGAGTGGGATCGCTGCTCGGCGCAAAATTTCGAAACAGCGGACCAGCGTCGTCGACCAACACACCCTCAGCGTTAGCCGGGCCAAGATTGAATTGCTCCCACAGATAAGTCAGCGGATCGCCATTGGCATCGTTGCCAACCGCTGTGAGGGTGAAGGGCGTGGATTTCGGGATCGTGAAGGCCGGCGCCGTGGTGACGGTGGGTGGCGTGTTGCCAGTGGCCGTGCGAACACCGCAGGTTGAGCCGCCCGAGCTCGTTGTGTAAGCGAGAATTTCATCAAGGCTCACACGATGAAAGTAGGCCTCACTGCCGCGCTGTGTGGCGTCGTTACCGCAGAGCCCGCCATAGGCTTGAATCGTGACGCCGCTGCCAGTTTCGTAGGATGCGGTGGAGTCGCGGTTAGCAGCGCAGTCGCCGCCGCTGCCGTTGAACGTATGACTGCCGCCGAACTGATGCCCGATCTCGTGGGCGACCAGATTCACATCGAAGGTGTCTGAGCGTGGCGAAGAGAGCCCGGTGCTGCCGCGCGCTTTGGATGAGCCGCACACCACGCCGAAGCCCGCAATCCCGCCGCCCGTGGTGCCAAAGACATGACCGATGTCGTAGTTCGCACTGCCGATTACGGAATTGAGGTTACTTTGGTTTTCAGCAAGCATCGTGCTGTTGCTGCTGTTGGTGTACGGATCCGTCGCCCCGTTGGTGTAGATCAGCTGATCGTTGTTGGCCACGAGCACTAAGCGCACCGCAAGTTCGCGCTCATAAATGCCATTGACTCGATTGATCGTGGTGATGATGGCGCCCAGTGCCTCGAGCACCGTGCCGCCCACGGCAGCGGTGTATTCGCCTGTGGCGGCAACCGCTAAACGATACGTTCGAAGCTCCGATCCCGAGGCTAAATTCGTGACGTTGTTCCGCTTGAGAAAGTTCGATTGCGGTTTGATTTCTTGCCCGGTGAACGAGCACACAGGCGGCGGCTCGGGGCTTTGATAATCAGCACTGTTAAAGACCGTGTAGTGGGTCGTGTCGTTTCGCTGCAGCGGTTCGATGTAGCTCGTGTGCGTGTTGGCGATCACCTGCGCCCGAAAACCGCGCGGCGTGAGGTCAAGTCGTGCGGTTGCGTTAGGGTTATCAATGCCCTGAGCCAGATAGGTTTTGAGCTGCGGAAAGCGTTTGCCCAGACCCGCCTCCATCACTGGCGATTCAACGACTCGAAATCGAGCGAAGCCGCCCTCAGGTAAGGGCAGTGAGAGTTCGAAACTACTGTCCGGGGCCGCCACGTTCTGCTCGAGTGGTGCGCCCGATAAAAGCGCCGTCATCCCAGACACATCAAGCGCCATGGTGCGGGCTCGCTGCGGCTGAATCTCACGCACGCCGCGATCTGAGATGCTCTTGACGCTCACGTCCTGCCACAGACTAGGGTCGGCGTATGCTGCACCGACCGCCCACAACAACGCCGCAGCACACGATAGCGCGCTCTTCGAAAACGAACCCCAATGTCTCATGACCACCTCGAAAATATGCCAATATCATAGCGACGAAACAAGCATCGAGGCCCAAAGATTTGAGAGTTTTCCTGAGACGCGATTCCGAAAATCGTCCTCGCATCAATTCCAGCTTTTTTTACGAAAGCGTTGTTACGTATAGGCTACAGCGGTTTTTTACATAGTTTCATTAATTGCTAAAAATTGCCTGTAGCCCATTAAAAGATTGATTTACATCAGTAAAGCTAACGTACCGCAGCGACGAATCGCTCGATTGCGCAGCGATCTTGAGCCACCCGACGCAGCAGCGCTAGGGAGACGCTAGCAAAGCGCAACGCTGCCGCCTCCCATATTGGGTCGCCGCGTTCGCCAGAGCAGTAGACTGCAGCGCCGCGCTCCTCCCAGCCGCGCTGTTTTTCGAGTACCGCTTTTGATCCAAACGCCGCTGAACACAGGATGACGTTGCCCACTTCGATTCACGTCGTTTGGTTCAAGCGCGATTTACGCGTGACGGACCACGCACCGCTCGTTGCGGCTTCCAGCAATGGCGCTGTGTTGCCACTGTATTTGTATGAGCCGCACTTGTTGCAGCAGCCCGACGTGTCCGCCCAACATGTGGCGTTCATCAACGAGTGTTTGCAGAGCCTGCAAGCCGATCTCAGCACCTTGGGTTTGAGCTTGCTCACGCGAGTGGGTGAAGCCGTCAACGTACTCGCTGAACTCAAACGGCATCACGGTTCGTTGACGCTGTGGAGCCACGAAGAGACGGGCAACGGCGCGACTTACGAGCGCGATAAACGGGTCGCGGCGTGGTGCCGTAGCAACAGCGTAACGTGGCATGAGTTGCCCAACGCAGGCGTGGTGCGCCGACTCAAAAGCCGCGATGTTTGGTCGCGCGTTTGGGACGATCGGATGCGCCCTGCTCCTTTGGCAGCGCCGCAAACGGCTGCAGCGGCGAGCGCGGTGATCGAATCGCATGGCATCGTTGCAGTCGAACGGCTGGCGCTCAACGGCGTCGACAAACCGAAGCGCCAGCGCGGCGGTCGGGCTCAGGCGTTGGCGGATTTGCAGAGTTTTTTTAACGAGCGCGGCCAGCACTACCGAGTGCAGATGTCAAGCCCACTCGTTGCAGCAGACGCCTGCTCGCGAATCAGCACCCATCTGGCGTACGGCACGCTCTCCATTCGCGAAGCCGTGCATGCAGTGCACCAACAACGCAGTCGATTACTCGCCATGAGCAAAGAGGAGCGCGGTAGCGGTTGGCTCGAATCGCTCAAATCGTTTGAAGGACGGCTGCATTGGCATTGCCATTTCATTCAAAAGCTCGAAAGCTCGCCGAGTATTGAATTCGTCAACATGCACCGTGCGTACCGAGGGCTCAGAGAGGACAACAACAATCCAACACTGCAAGCCGCATGGTGCGCAGGCGAGACCGGTCTGCCGATGATCGATGCGTGTATGCGAATGCTCGCGGCGACGGGCTGGATTAACTTTCGAATGCGTGCGATGCTGGTGAGCTTTTCGAGCTATCACCTGTGGCAACACTGGCGACAACCGGCGCTGCATTTGGCACGCGAATTTCTCGATTACGAGCCGGGCATTCACTACCCACAGGTGCAGATGCAATCGGGCACCACGGGCATCAACACGGTACGCATCTACAACCCGATCAAGCAAGCCCGAGATCATGATCCCGACGGCACCTTTGTCCGACGCTGGATTCCCGCGCTACAACGCGTGCCCGCCGATTTCATTTTCGAACCATGGCGATTGACCGACAATTTGCAGCAGCAATATGGCTGCGTGATCGGGCGCGATTACCCGGCGCCGGTGGTTGATGTGGAGGTCGCTGCGCAGAGGGCCCGCGACGCGATTTGGTCATTTCGGCAAGGTGCGGCGTTTCGCAAAGAAGCCCAAGAAATTTTTATTGCACACGGCTCACGAAGCCCGAACCGCGAGCGCCGAAAGCCGGGCAAACCTAAGGGCGCTGCAGCCTCAGCGAAAGCGCAACCCGTGCAAGGAGATTTATTTTGACCGCTTCAACGCTACCCAAGGAACCCGCCGAATTAAGCGCTGCCGACACAGATCGCATCATTCAAATGGCGTGGGAGGATCGCACGCCATTTGATGCCATCGAGCGGCAGTTTGCATTGAACGAAACGGCGGTGATCGCCCTGATGCGCAGGCATCTCAATGCCAGCAGCTTCAAGCGGTGGCGCGCCAGAGTCACGGGGCGGGCGACGAAACACTCAGCACTTCGAAGCGACGAAGTGACCCGGTTCAAGTCTTACGACCAGAAGGGATAGCCGCTTGAGCTGGCTTGTATTTCACGCACAGGTTGGGTACAGAACATCGCGGTGGAACCGCTCCTACGGGGCTCGGTGCTTTCGCGCACAGATTCGTTGCTTCACGGCGAGCGGCTCGGTGTCAATGCCCTCAACAAACGAAATGATTTGGAACGCGTTTCGTGTGATGTCGAGGAGTTCGTTGGAGCGCAATAGAAAATCGGGGCGCGATGGTTTGCCAAATTGTTCGTTGCCATCCATGAACGTCTCGTAGATGAGCAAGCCGCTGGGTTTGATCGTGTCGAGTAGCGCGGTGAGCGTCGGTCGCCACAAATAGTTGCACACGATCACCGCATCGAATGTGTTCGGCGCGAAAGGCCACGGCGCTAATTCGAGATCAGCGCACAGCGCAGTGATTGAGGGCTGTGCATCGAGCGTTGACAGTGCAATCGCATCGCGATCCACTGCGGTCACCAACGCGCCGCGCGCTGCAAAAAACTTGGCATGTCGCCCCGAACCGCAGGCCACATCGAGCACCGTCTCACCCGCCGCAACGAAGTCTGCATGCCGAACAAACCACGGCGAGGGCGCTGACAAGTCGTGCTGCATTACTTGGGTTGCAAGCGAGCAGCCACGAAGCCAACGATCACATCGGAGAGCGCCTTTTCCTTACCCGCATGATGATGATCCGCGCCAGGCATCATCACGTGCTGCGACTGCGGCTGAAACCACAAATACATGCGCCGCAGCCACGCCTTCGAGACACTGGCGGCAAGATCGTTTTCGCCGTACACATCAAGGATTGGCAGGTTGTTTTGCCCGACCGATAGGATCCGCCCCGTGATGCCGATCACCACCCAAGCCGCATAGGGCGAGTTAGGTGTGTTTTGAAAATACACGTTGCTCATCCATGCGCCCATGCTGTGTGAAGCGAGCACCGCTTTCGCATAACCACGCTCGCGCAACCAGCGGTGTGCAGCAGTGATGCGCTCCGCAGCATCGGGAAAGGTCGCAACGTATTCCATCGGATCAGAGGTGGTGCTGGGGCGCACCGGCATTTGGATCGACAAGGTGGCGTAGCCCGCGTCGGCGAGCAACACGCGAAGTTGCCCGATCAAACCAAAATCGGGATGTACACCCACGCCATGAACCACTACAAAGGCGACGTCTTTTTGCTTGCCTTCGGTAAAGATCGCGAAGAAATCGCGTGCGGACTCAGTCTTTAGCGTGATCGCATCACCGACGACGATGGCCGGCTCCGCCTCAGCGCGCAATCGGGCTTCGCGAGCGGCGTCCGTTTGTGCTCCTGCGGGCGTGGCGAGCGACGATAGCGCCAGCAACAACGCATAAATCACAACCGCTGCTGTCGGCACAGACCTGATCACAGTCGCATCACAACAGCGTCGACTGGCGCACGTTGTTCGCATCGACCACGGCGAGTGCGGCCATGTTGACAATGCGGCGCACCGTAGCGCTTGGCGTGAGGATATGCACGGGTTTCGCGCAGCCCAGCAAAATCGGACCGATCGCAACGTTATTGCCCGCCCCGGTTTTTAGTAGGTTGTAGGCGATGTTGGCAGCGTCGATGTTGGGACAGACCAGCAGGTTCGCCGAGCCCGAGAGCGTGGATTCGACGCCCTTCCTGCTGTCTTCGTCGAGCGCACTGTCGCCGTGCATTTCGCCATCGACTTCCATCGTTGGCGCTTTCTTTCGAAGGATGGCGAGCGTCTCGCGCATCTTCACCGCTGACGGATGGTTCGACGTGCCGAAGTTGGAGTGCGACAGCAGCGCCACCTTGGGCTCGATCCCGAAGCGCCGAAGCTCTTCGGCGGCCATGATGGTGATTTCGGCGAGCTGTTCGGCGGTTGGGTCGTAGTTGACGTGGGTGTCGACCAAAAACACTAAGCGGTTGGGCAACATGATGCCATTCATCGCGGCGTATTCATGGGCATCTTTGCGCATGCCCAGCACTTGATCGATGTAGTGCAAATGCATCTCGTGCGTGCCGAAGGTGCCGCAAATCATCGCATCAGCATCGCCTTTTTTCACCATCATCGAGCCAATGAGCGTGAGCCTGCGGCGCATCTCAATTTTTGCGAGTTGCTCCGTCACGCCCTTGCGCTGAGTGAGCTGATGGTAGGTTTGCCAGTAATCTCGGTAGCGATCATCCTGCTCAGGGTTGACGAGCTCGACGTCCGTGCCCACAGCCATTCGCAGGCCAAACTTTTCAACGCGCTGCGCAAACACCGCAGGTCGCGCGATCACGATGGGCTTGGCAATACCCTCGTCAATCACCACTTGAATCGCCCGCATCACACGCTCTTCTTCGCCCTCGGCAAACACCACCCGTTTAGGTGATTTTTTCGCCGCGCTAAAGATCGGTTTCATCACCGCGCCGGAGTGATACACAAACTGCGCGAGCTGCTGCTTGTAGGCGTCAAAATCTTTGATCGGACGCAACGCGACGCCCGAGTCCATCGCGGCCTTGGCAACAGCGGGGGCGATCCGAACGATAAGCCGTGGATCAAACGGTTTCGGAATCAAATACTCAGGACCAAACGACAAGGTACCGCTGTCACCGTACGCCGCAGCTACTTGATCGTTTTGCTCGGCCATCGCCAAATCGGCAATCGCTTTGACGGCGGCGAGCTTCATCGCTTCGTTGACCACCGTTGCCCCCACATCCAGCGCGCCACGGAAAATAAACGGGAAGCACAAAACGTTGTTGATCTGATTCGGGTAATCGGTGCGCCCGGTGGCGATGATCGCATCGGGTCGCGCGGCTTTTGCCAGATCAGGCATGATTTCCGGCTCGGGATTGGCGAGCGCGAAGATCAGTGGGCTCTTGGCCATCTTCGATAGCCATTCCGGTTTGATCACCCGGGCGGCGGAGAGCCCGAGGAACACATCCGCACCATCGAGCAACTGATCCACGGTGCGCAAATCGGTTTTCTGTGCGTAGCGGGCTTTGTTGTCGTCCATCTCTTCCACGCGGCCTTGATAGACCACGCCTTTGATGTCGCTCGCCCAAATATTCTCGCGCTTGATGCCAATGGCAACGAGCATGTCAAGGCACGCAAGTGCTGCTGCACCCGCGCCCGAGGTGACCACTTTCACATCTTCGGGCTTTTTACCCACGACTCGGAGGCCATTCAAAATCCCCGCGCCGACGATGATCGCCGTGCCATGTTGATCATCATGAAAGACCGGAATTTTCATCCGCTCGCGAAGCTTTCGCTCCACGTAAAAGCACTCGGGCGCCTTGATGTCTTCAAGGTTGATGCCGCCAAAGGTTGGCTCCAACGCTGCGATGATTTCAACGAGCTTGTCGGGGTCGAGTTCGTTGACTTCGATGTCAAAGCAATCGATTCCCGCGAATTTTTTGAAGAGCACCGCTTTGCCCTCCATCACCGGTTTGGCCGCCAGCGGACCAATCGCTCCAAGGCCCAGCACTGCGGTGCCGTTCGTAATCACGCCGACCAAGTTACCGCGTGAGGTCATGTTGAAAGCCTCGGCCGGGTCGCGCACAATTTCCTCGCAGGCAAAAGCAACGCCGGGCGAGTAAGCGAGCGCTAAATCGCGTTGGTTCGACAGCGTTTTCGTCGCATTGATTTCGAGCTTGCCCGGCTTGGGCAGCCGATGGTATTCAAGTGCGGCTTCTTTGAGGTTTTGCGCTGATTTGGTGTTGTGTGGCATTGAGTGCGTGCGAAAAATTGAAATTCCAACTGATGGAAAGGCTTTCCGAATTGTAAATTCACGATCCTTGAGCCAATGCGCAATTGTCCGTTTTTCTGAGCTTCGTGCGAATACTTTTTGCGCATGAATAAACCGTGACCCTGCATAAGCGGAGACAATTGCGGGTAAACCTCAAGATCCACGCAACATCGCACACAACATCGGCGAAGCGTCGAACCCATCATCGCGCGTTTTCGAGCGCCAATTTCTCAACGATCCCACATGAACTCCATTGAATCTCACCTGAGCGCCACTGAAATCGGTCACTACGTCAACGGCCAACTTGTCGCCGGCGGCTCAACGCGCTTCGGCGACGTGTACAACCCAGCGAGCGGCGCACACACCAAAAAGGTGGCGCTGGCGAACGAAGGCGAGGTAGCCAACGCAGTAGCGGCCGCCAAAGCCGCCTTTCCAGCGTGGGCTGACACGCCGCCGATTCGACGTGCTCGGGTCATCTTTAAGTTTCTGGAGCTGATGAACGCCAACAAAGACGTTCTCGCCGCAGCAATCACTGCGGAACACGGTAAGGTGTTCACCGACGCCCAAGGCGAAGTTTCGCGCGCGATTGACGTGGTCGAATTCGCCTGCGGCATTCCGCAACTTCTGAAGGGTGATTACACCGATCAAGTGTCAACGGGTATTGATAACTGGACGATGCGCCAGCCGCTGGGCGTGGTGGCAGGCATCACGCCGTTTAACTTCCCAACGATGGTGCCTGCGTGGATGTTTCCGGTTGCAATTGCTTGCGGTAACACGTTCATTTTGAAGCCCTCGCCGACCGATCCTACGCCGTCGCTGATGATGGCTGATCTGTGGAAACGAGCAGGCTTGCCGGATGGTGTGTTTAACGTGGTTCAGGGCGACAAAGTGGCGGTTGATGCGCTGCTCTCTCACCCCGACGTAAAAGCAATTTCTTTCGTAGGCTCAACGCCGATTGCCAACTACATCTACGAAACAGGCGCTCATCACGGCAAGCGTGTTCAAGCGCTGGGCGGTGCGAAAAATCATATGGTGGTGATGCCAGACGCTGACATCGATCAAGTGGTTGACGCGTTGATTGGCTCAGCGTATGGCTCTGCGGGCGAGCGCTGCATGGCGATTTCCGTGGCGGTTCTCGTTGGCGACGCGGCTGACAAAGTGATGCCAAAGCTGATCGAGCGCACGAAGAATTTGGTGATCAAAAACGGTATGGAGCTCGATGCCGAAATGGGTCCGATCGTCACCAAAACCGCGCTGGATCGCATCACGGGCTATATCGAAGATGGTGTCAAATCGGGCGCGAAACTGCTGGTAGATGGTCGCGGCTTCAAGGCCAAAGGATTCGAAAACGGATTCTGGCTTGGCGGAACATTGTTTGATCACGTCACGCCAGAGATGCGCATTTACAAAGAAGAAATTTTTGGGCCGGTGCTTTCCTGCGTTCGGGTGAAGGATTTCGCATCCGCCGTTGATTTGATCAACGCTCACGAATTCGGCAACGGCGTGAGTTGCTTTACCCGCGATGGCAACGTAGCTCGCGAGTTTTCGCGCCGTATCGAAGTGGGGATGGTGGGTATCAACGTGCCGATTCCCGTGCCTATGGCGTGGCACGGTTTCGGCGGCTGGAAGCGGTCTTTGTTTGGCGATATGCATGCGTACGGCGAGGAAGGCGTGCGCTTCTACACCAAGCAAAAGAGCATCATGCAGCGCTGGCCCGAGTCGATTGGTAAGGGCGCTGAGTTCGTCATGCCGACGGCTAAGTAAAGCGCGCCAATACTGGGCGCTTGCGGAGTACGTCATTCGGTGTAATATTTTATTTATTACCACGCCGGGAGTCGACCATGACAACCACCGTAAAGCTTCCCAGCGCACTCGAAATGAAGCTGCGGCAACACTGCGCAGTCTCGGGTGAAAGCATCAGCGACGTCATTCGCATCGCGCTTGAAGCGCACCTCGCGTTGAGTGCGGCGGGCACATCCACGTCACCCACCGCGTTGGGCGCCGAGCTTTTCGGCCGCTATTCGGGGCCTGCCGATTTATCGGAGCGCTACCGCGACGCTCGTGGGTCGGTGTGGGATGACGTCGCCACCACCAAGACCTCGCGCCGCGACCAAAGGGCACCGTGAGCTCGTCGGTCAAACCCGGTGTGGCGGCGAAACCCGACCGAACGAGCGAGCCGCGCGGCAAGGCCACCGTGCTCACGGCGAGAGAGCGTACACCGCCAATCTACGGCCCTCTCGGAGCGAGCGTGTTGGTCGACAGCGGGCCCCTGCTCGCCCTCTTCAACGGAGCCGACAAGTGGCATCGCGCGGTAGTAGACTGGCTCAATACCAACCCAGCCATCAAGCTCATCACGACCTGGAGCGTCTTGGCCGAGACCTGCGCCATGCTCACTCGCCGGGTACACAACGAAGCCGCGCTTGACGTGCTCCGCTGGGCGCTCAAAGGCGGCATCACCATCGACGGCGCTCCGCAACACGCGTTGGTCACTGTGCTCGCAGTCAGCGAGCGCTTTGCTGATTTGCCCTTCGATCTGACCGACGCGTCCGTCGCCGAAGCTGCGTCCCGTCTTCGAATCCGCAAAATCCTCAGTATCGACTCTGACCTCGACGTCTACCGAGACCACGCAGGGCGAGCGCTGCAAAACGTCTTGGTGCGATAGGAGCGCTGAGGCAGCGCGTCCGCCCGCCAACGAGCGGTCGATTCAAAACCTAGACGTCGCCTTCGCCAAATAAAACCACTCATTGCCCGCAGTTGCTGCGGCGTTCGGAAACACGATCCAACCGTCCTCTGGCGCGTGCATCGCCTCGCCGTTGGCTCTCGTGCCGATGAGCTCGTTTTTCTTCAACGGATCGAAGCTCTGCCAGTCTTTTGCAAAAGCGTCGTCAGCGTGCACTTTGTCGATCACATCGAAGAGCTGTAGCCCCTCCATCGGGCGTGCGGTGGGGTCGGGCTCGGCCGTGATCCCCAGATGTGCCATGGCATTGCGAATCGCTTGGTAGCCAACGTTTGGGGCGTTCGGATCGGTGTGCTGACCGCACTCAAGGGTAATGGCCCAGCCGCCAACGGAGCGCATGTATTCGGTGGTGCCGACGCCGTATTGCGGATCGAGTTCGGTGCGATCGAGTTCAGCGGGTCGGGTGTTGCGACGACGCTCAACACCCACAGCGTAGGTTTGTAACCACCCATCCACCACGCGACCAACCCCCAAGCGTCGCACCAAAGCGAGCTCTTCATCAGCGAATTTGAAGGGCTGTAATGCACCATCGTTATTCACGGGGCCGACCGTTGCAAACGGTTGCCCTTGCGCTTGAAACGAATGTAGATCGAGCAGAGCGTCGTGTCGTTGCAGCAAAGGGCAAAGCCAATTGGCGACGTGGTCTTCGAACTCCTTTGGCGCGACTTCGGGGCGCAAGCGGCGGTTTAGATTTCGGTCACCATTTCGCGTGTTCTGCGCATAGGCCTTTGGGTTAGCGATCGGCACAAACGTCACGGTACCTTTGGCAATTTCAATGGCTCCCGAGTCGATTTCAGACAGTACGCGATGAATCGCGACCGTGCCGCATTTTTCGCTGCCGTGAACAGCCCCGAGCACGATGAGCTTTGGGCCAGCGGGGTTCGACGGGGAGGTGTAGGAGACAGATTTGAAGGGCTGCATAGTGCGCTGATTATCGCAAGATGCATTGCCGTTTCGGCCAATAGTCAATGTAGGAGCGGCTTGCCGCGAATAGCCGAAACCGAGAAGCTTGCGTACTGATGACGCGCGCAGAGCTTCTGTTGTTCAGCGGTGTTTCGCGGCAAGCCGCTCCTACAGTTCGATACGGATCGCGCAACGATGTCATTGCCTCCCATAAAATCATCCCGTGCTCTCCCTCCTTCGCGGTCTTCCGCCGTTTCTACTTCCCTTGATCCTGATCAACATGACGGGGCACATGGCGCTCTCGGGTGGCCGCGTGGCGGGATCGTTGTTTACGCTGAAATCGGGTTCACCAGAGTTTGTGGTGGGCGTCTTCATGGCGCTCTTTTCGATCATTCCGATGTTTGCTTCGATCAGTATCGGCCGTTGGGTGGATCGAGCGGGAGCAACACGCGTGCTGCGTTTTGGTGTGATGCTCGTGCTCATCGGTGCTTGGCTGCCGGTGGTGCTCCTAACGGTACCAACGTTGCTCGTCACAGCGGTGCTCATCGGATTTGGTTTCAATGTGATGTCGGTTGCCGCGCAGCATACCGTGGGCTACTTGGTGGACAGCGCGTCGCCGTCTGAGCGCTTGGCCAACTTTGGTTGGTATGCCATGGGGCATTCCACATCGAGCACCTTGGGACCGTTGCTGGCGGGTGTGATGATCGACACGCTAGGCTTTCGGTGGGCGTTTGCTTCTCTTGCAGTGTTTAGCTGCATTTCCGCCTACTTGGTGTTTCGAACAGCGACCGACCTCCCGCGAGCGCTTCGCTCTGAGCCCGTTGCGACAACCAACGGCGAGGGCGAAACGAAATCGCCGCACATCCTTGATCTGCTGGCAACGCCCAACCTGCGCCGTATTTACTGGGTCAACTTGGTGATGTCTTCGTCGTGGGATTTGTTCATCGTGATGTTGCCAGTGTTGGGCGTGCGTCAAGGCTTCTCGGCTTCGGTGATCGGCTCGGTGTTTTCGCTGTTTGCTTTGGGCACGTTTATCAGTCGCGCGATGATGCCGTGGCTATCGAGCCGCGCGACGGAATGGCAGATTGTGCGCGTGGTCGTTGTTGTGATTACCTTGGTGTTTCTGCTGCTACCTTGGGCGACGCTTGCGCCCGTGTTGATGGCGTTTGGTTTTGTGTTTGGCTGTGCGGTCGGCATGAGCCAACCCAACATGCTCTCACTCGTGCACGCGGCGGCTCCACCCGGCCGCAGCGGCGAGGCGGTGGGTCTGCGTTCGGTGATCGGGAATGCTTGCTCAGTTGCCGTGCCGCTAGCCTTTGGTGCCGCCGTAGCCCCCATTGGAATCGCACCGCTGTTGATCTGCGGCGGGGTATTCTTCTTTTCGGCTGTGCCAGTGGCTCATCAAAGCGTGTTGGCGCAGCAAGTGCACGCTGAGCCAAGCAATGATGGCTAGCGCAATCGCACGCCCGAAAGCGCTTCCAGCGCATTTTGGCTCAACCCGTCAACTACGTCGACCACACTAAAACCGTCTTTGCTCACGTCGATCACCGCTAAATCGGTGTAGATTCGCGTGACACAGCCGAGGCCTGTGATGGGATAGCTACAGCGCTCAACGAGTTTGCTCTCGCCGTTTTTAGTGAGATGCTCCATCATCACCCAAGTCTGCTTGGCGCCCACGGCTAAATCCATCGCGCCGCCAACGGCCGGAATATCGTCCTTGCCGCCGGTGTGCCAATTCGCTAAATCACCGTTGGCCGCCACTTGCAACGCGCCGAGCACTGCGATGTCGAGATGCCCTGCACGCATCATCGCAAACGAGTCAGCGCTGTGGAAAAACGAGCCGCCCGGCAGTAGTGTCACAGGTTGTTTACCAGCGTTGATCAAGTCGTAATCTTCGTCGGCTTTGGAAGGTGCAGGCCCCATGCCGAGCAAGCCGTTTTCGCTTTGCAAAAACACTTCAAAGCCCGGTGCAAAATGATTGGCAACCATCGTGGGCAGCCCTATCCCAAGGTTCACATACGCGCCCTCTGGAATGTCCCGGGCGACGCGGGCGGCGAGCTGCTCTCGGGTGAGTTTGACATAGCTCATGGCGATTTCACCCCCGAGGCAACGGTTGCAGCGCGAGGGATTTTCACCACGCGCTGAACAAAAATTCCGGGCGTGATCACGTGCTCCGGATCGATGTCACCGAGCTCGCAGATCTCGTGAACTGATGCGATCGTGGTCTTCGCGGCCATGGCCATCACGGGGCCAAAATTTCGTGCGGTCATCCGGTACGTTAGGTTGCCCCAGCGATCCCCACGCTCGGCTTTGATGAGCGCAACGTCAGCGTGAATCGGGGACTCCAAGACGTACATTTCGCCGTTGATTTCGCGTGTTTCTTTGGTAACACCATTGTGTTTCGCAAGCTCGGTGCCGAAGCCCACTTTGGTGAAAAAACCGCCGATGCCTGCCCCCGCTGCGCGAATGCGTTCGGCTAAGTTGCCCTGTGGCACCAGCTCCAATTCGATCCTTCCCGCACGATACAGTCCGTCGAAAACGTAGGAATCTATTTGCCGTGGGAACGAACAAATGACTTTGCGAACGCGTCCTGCTTTGAGGAGCGCTGCAAGACCAAACTCCGCGTTGCCCGCGTTGTTGGCGACGATGGTGAGATCGCTCGCACCCTGCTCAAGCAAACCATCGATCAGCTCATTGGGCATACCCGCACCGCCGAAACCGCCGACCATGATGGTTGCGCCGTGCGAAACATCAGCGAGCGCGGTGGCCACACTTTCAGAAATTTTTGAGATCACGTTCGGTCGGCGATAAGTTGTCGAAGATGGGCGTTCATGCGCATAGTATCGGGCTCGCAGCCGGTAAACAACCGAAACGCATCAACAGCTTGGCCAACGGTCATCCAACAGCCGTCCATCGTCGTGCAGCCCAGATGACGCGCCGTTTTCAGAAGCGCCGTCTCTAGCGGAAAGTAAACGATTTCAGAGAGCCAGAGCGAGCTTCGCAAAAGCGCGCCATCTAGCGGCAAGCCTGGCAGTTTTGCCATACCAGTGGGCGTAGTGTGAATAAGCCCTTTCGAGCGCTTGGTCGCTGCATCGATATCAAACGCTGCCTCGGCGCGCGCCTCACCATGCAGGGCATTGAGACGCGTCACCAACGACTCGGCACGATCCGTATCGCGATCATTGATCAAAAGCGTTTTTACGCCCAATCGAAGCGCCGCGTCAGCCACTGCCGAGCCGGCGCCGCCCGCGCCGAGTTGCAGCACACAGCTCAAATCGGCGTTGGGTAGCGCTTGCGAAAAGCCCCATGCCCATCCACTGCCATCGGTATTGTGACCCACGAGTTTCCCGTCGTGGTTGACCACGGTATTGACCGCGCCGACGGCCTCGGCCTCGGGTGAGAGCGCGTCGAGATGAGCGATCACTGATTGCTTAAACGGAAAGGTCACGTTGAAGCCCGCAAAGCCCATGCGACGAGCCGATTCGACCATGACTGCAAGCGCCGCATCGGGTGCGTCAGTCCGATCAAAGTCCATCAGCTGGTAGTGGAGGCGAATGCCGTGATGTATCGCTTCAGTTTCGTGAAGCGTCGGCGAGAGCGATTCGCCGATGCCGCGCCCCATTAAACCGACGAGAATTTTTTCTTGCATGAGGGGAAACGTCTAGTGGCGCAGGTGGACCCTGAAATCGATCCGATGCATGCGAAGAGAGATTGTTCCCCTCTCCCCCGGAGGGAGAGGGGCTAGGGGAGAGGGGGCTGTTCGCACTGCGGCAACGTTTGCTCTCCGGACAGCGATCCCCCTCTCCCCAACCCTCTCCCACAAGGGGAGAGGGAGCATCTGTTCCCCTCGCGCCCGATTAGCGCTTGTTGAGCATCGGCAGCGTAGCAACTACCTCTTGCTTGCCGTTTTTCACTTCAACCAAGAAGCTCTCGCGGTCAATGTCGCCCTTATCGTCGTAGCAAACATCCATCAGCAAGCCGGGATGTTGCTTAGCAGTGAAGCAGCTGTTTTTCATCGCAGCGGCAATCGCTTTGCCATCAACACTCTTCGCTTTTTCAATGGCGGCTTTGAGCATGTAGGCCGAGAAGTAGCCCTTCAAGCCATTGTGATCTGACTTGCTCTTGTACTCTTTCTCAAACTTACCAGCGAATTCGCGAATCGCGGGCGTGGGTGCATCCACCGTTAAACCAACGTGGCCACGGACACCATTGGCGGCCGTGCCAGCGAGCTCAATGACCTTCGCGCCCATCAACGTTGTTTCACCGACGAGTGGCTTGTCGTAGCCTTGCTTACGCAGTTCACGCAGCAAACGAGCGGACTCTTCTTCATTCAGGTAAGCAAACAGCGCGTCGGCGTTGGCTTGCTTGGCGCGAAGCACTGCGCTCGAGAAATCCACTTGACCAGGATCGGTGGAGATGTCGGCGGCAACTTTCACATTACGGGCGCCCAATTCCTTGATGATCGCATCACGACCGCCCTTGCCGAAATCGTTGTTGATGAAGATCACCGCAACTGATTTCGCCTTGAGGTCATTGGCCATGTAGTTAGCAACTTTTGGCATGCCCATGGATTGATTAAACGAGCTCCGAAAAATGAACGGATTGCCTTGAGCCGTCACGTTCGACGCTTCACCGCCCGTGAAATTTGGAATGCCGGCCTTTTGGCTGTCGACTTGGCTCACCAAAATCGAACCCGAAAACACCGGCCCGAAAATCGCGGTAACGCCCTCGTCAATCGCCTTCACCGTCATCGCTTTAGCAATGGCTGGTTGGCTTTGCGTGTCCATTTCGTTGATCGACACTTGACGGCCCATGATGCCGCCAGCGGCATTGATCTCGGCCATCGCGAGCTTCACGCCGTTTCGGTACATCGTGCCAGCGGTAGTACCGCCGCCCGAGAGCTCAACGATTTGTGCAACCTTGATCGGCTGCGCCATTGCAGCGACCGACGCGAACACCGCCGCGCCAATCGTTGCTGCTTTGATGAATGAATGCTTCATGCTTCCTCCTGTTT
>JAAFHR010000090.1 GCA_013298455.1 Betaproteobacteria bacterium
ACACCCGTACCTTGGGTTTGTGCTCCACCGAGCCCCAAACCATCATCGGCCACGAGCACTTCGAGCAAGTCGGAGTGTCCGTTTTCGCCAGGCAATTTGCGTACGTGAATGGCAATGGTGCCGCCCTCTTTTTTCGGCTCTAAGCCATGCTTGATCGCGTTTTCAACCAACGTAGCAATCATCGTGGGCGGCAGCGAGACGCTGTTCAATTCAATCGGCACATTGATCACGTATTTCAAGCGATCACCCATGCGAATTTTGAGCAAGTCAAGATAGGCGCGAACTACGTCGATTTCCCGCCCCAAGGTTGACGAGGTGTCACGCATCGACGGCATCGCCGCGCGCAAGTATGAAATCAATCGCTCCAGCATGTTGCTCGCTTGCGGCGGATCAATTTCTTGCAGCGCCTGCACGTGCGCCAAGGTGTTGAACAGGAAATGCGGTTCGACTTGGGCGCGCATCAAGGTGAGTTTGGCTTCCGCCAATTGCCGCGCGTGGCTCTCTGTGCGCTCCCGTGATTCGGCGATCACGGCACGCTGTTCGCCTCGCGCAGCGCGGCCGGCAAAGGCGCGTGCGATCAACATGAACACGAACAAAATCATCAACGCGAGAGAGAGCGTGCCGGCGTAGAGGAACTTCGTCACATCACGACTGACCGTTGAGGAAATTTCTGCAACAGTGGGTTCGCCCGGAAACAGAATCGCAGCGTCCGAGGCGCTGAATCGAGACGCGGCGGTTGACAACTCGGGCGACGTATGGGCGGTTAACGGCATCGCAGGCGTGGGAGGGGTTGGAGGCGTTGGAGGCGTTGGTGGCGTCGGCAACTGCTTCACCGCGCCATTGGTGTTGATAGAAATGCGCGGTGGCTTGCCATTTTCGATTTGAATGGTGGTGCTGGCTTTTTTCCCGTCAACATCAGCCATGACGGTCGTCGTACGTTTGCTGGATTTTGTGCCTTCGTTTTTGCCTTCCATTACGCGAAGCTGTCGCTCCAAAAGATGCAAGCGGCCGCTGATGTCGCCGAGTTCGCCCGACAAACGCTCAATCTCTTCGGTGTCAGACGAGCGCCCCGCCGCGACCTCATTGGCCATCTTGCTGGCCGCTTTACTCACCGCTTCGGTTTTCTCTTTCGTTTCGTTTCTCAGCGTGGCGATTTCGATCCGGAGCTGCTCGATATCACCATCAAAATGCCCGAGCAAGGGTTTGGTGATTTCGTGATTAAGATCAGCGATGGCGGAGTCAATTTCAGCCACCGTGTCTTCGTTGTGAGCGAGGCTTCGTACAACGAGCAGCCCACCACGCGCCCGCTCCAGTACTTCGCGTTGCAGCGAAATTTTGAGTGCGTCTTTCGCGATGTCTGACCGAATACGATTGGCGAGCACCATCGTGTCGTAGGGCACCATGAGCGCGAGCGTTGCTGCGATCACCAGCAAGCCGCCCACCACCAAGCGCCACCATGGCGTGCCGCCGAAACCGCGCCACACACGAGCGCCAAACGGTGGCTTATCGGCAAGCACCGCGGACGGCGTTGGCGGTAGCGGTGGCGGCGTGAGCGGCGCAGGCGGTGCAGGCGTGGCAGTCGGTGGCAACGAAGCGTTCATACAAGGCTTGAATTCTGACGAATGAACGCAGTATCTACCCACAGTTGCCGCTCAACCAGCCACAGGCGACAGATTGCGGGGTTTAAGGATCGTTTACGGGTGCGGCGAGCACGACAGGCATTTGGGCGCAGAAAACCGCTGCGGACGGTTTTGGAGACCATTGGAAATTAGCTTTATCAATACAGGCCAATTAAAACATGGGTTATCGACAGTTTTTCATATTTTTTGAAAAGCTATAAATCGCCTGTTAAGCCCATTATTTACATAGCGTAAATACAAAAAGCCAAAACGGTTGCGAATCATCTGCCCCAGTTGCCAGCCACCGACAGACTTTCTCACCAAAATGCAGGAATGAACGAGTCACACTCAATCGCCATCGCCGGCGCAGGCATTGGTGGCCTAGCCACCGCCTTGGCGCTTGCTGACGCCGGGCATCGCGTCACGGTGTTTGAATACGTTCGTGAGATCAAGCCGCTGGGCGTTGGGATTAACGTGCTGCCGCATGCGGTGGCGGTGCTCTCAGAACTTGGGCTGGCGGCTCGGCTGCAGAAAATTGCAGTAGCGACCGACGCGCTGATGTTCACCAATCGCTTCGGCCAAACAATTTATCGCGACCCACGCGGCGTGGCGGGTGGCTACGCTCATCCGCAGTATTCGGTGCATCGCGGCGCGCTGCATATGGCGCTGCTTGATGCGGCGTCATCGCGTGGTGAAGCGATCGCGCTGCACACCGATGCTCGCGTGACTGGTTTTCGCAACGAATCGAACGCCGTGATGCTGCAAATCGAGGGTCGCAATGGCGAGAAAACCGAGGTTCAAGCAGACCTGTTTATCGCCGCAGACGGCATCCATTCTGCGAGCCGCGCACAGTGTTACCCGGCCGAGGGCGCGCCGAAATGGAACGGCATGATGATGTGGCGCGGCACCAGCGCTGCGCCGCCGTTTCTGGGCGGCAAAACCATGGTGCAAGCGGGTAACAAATTTGCGAAATTTGTGGCCTATCCGATTGAGCCCGTCAACCCAGCCACAGGCCTTCAACGCATCAATTGGATTTGCGACATTCGCATCGCCGAGGGCATGGGCGGCACGTTGACCGCGCCGTCTCGGGAAAGTTGGAGCGCAGCGGGAAGCGCCAATGATTTGCTGCCAACCTTCGGCCAGTGGCGTTTGCAATTTGATTCCAGCACTATCGACGCGGCACAGATCATCAACAACGCCGAACAAATTTTCGAGTGGCCGATGGTGGACCGCGACCCGCTGCCAACCTGGACCCACGGCCGAATGACATTGCTGGGCGACGCCGCGCATCCGATGTATCCCATCGGCAGCAACGGCGCAACGCAAGCCATCCTGGATGCCAAAGCGCTCGCCAACGCACTCACCGAACACGCCGACCCGAAACACGCCCTAGCGGCGTATGAAGCCGCCCGTCGCCCAATGACCAGCCACATCGTGCAACTCAATCGCCAAGAGGGGCTCGATATCATCTTGGACATGGTTGACGAGCGCGCGCCCAACGGCTTCGAGCAGCTCAGCGATGTGATCGATCCGTCATTGATCGACGCGGTGGTGCAGCGCTACAAGCGTGCTGCGGGGCACGCAGTCGTCGCAAACAATCTAGCCTGAGACGCCGTCGAGGCGTTAAGTCAGCGCTCACAACGCCGCCTCGAAAACTAGCCTGCACGGGGGGGCGCAGCCTTCAAAGCAGCAGCAGCGTACTGCTTTTACTTTCTTTTTGTCAGATTGACACAATCGACGATCCATTTGCGTCTTTGAGGGGGAATACACAGCGATCTGAGTACTGCAAGCTGATTGTCACCGGCTGTCGTCGGCTTTCGGGTCTGATGACGAGCCGGAGTCAAGGCCTTGCAGCGCTGCGGGCTCTGGAATACGATGCGAGCGCCAACACGTGAAAGGGGGTACATCCATGAACGCAGTTGTTTCACCCAAAACGTTTCACGCCCGGTTTTGGGCGATGATCCTTTGCGCAGGAATCGCGGCCTTCGCGCCCCGCGCTTCCGCCAAGCCTTATAGCTATATCGCGTTGCACGATCAAAGCACAGTCGCCGTGTATGACCACGCCACAAACACTTGGTTGGGCTCCATTGCGGTCGGCACAGGCCCCATCGGCGTTGGCGCTGATGCAGCGCAGCAAAACGTGTACGTGAGCAATTTTCGCGCGGGTACGGTCACCGTGGTGCGCGTTGCCAATCGGGTGCCCATCGCTACGGTTAGCGTCGGCGCTTCTCCCATGGGTGTGGCGCTGCCGCAAACGCAGCCGCGCGCCTATGTGGCGAATTTCGCCGATAACTCGGTCACAGTGATCGATACGGCGAGCAATACGCCGCTATCTAGCATCAATGTAGGTGAAGGCCCCACCGCCGTCACAACGTCAACCACGGGCGACCGAGTGTTTGTGGCCAACACTATCGGCAATAGCGTTTCGGTTATCAACCCGGCGTCCAATCTCGTCACGCAGACGATCCCCATCACCAGCATCGACAATCCGCATTCCAAGCCGTACGCGTTGGCCTTCGTCACTGGCCCGAGCGGCTCGCGGCTGCTGGTTGCCAACAACAACGCGGCGAGCGTGTCGATTTTTGATGGTGCGAACTACGCGCTGTTGGGCGAGCTTAAAGTTGGCGCGCATCCGACCGCGCTTGCTGTGGCTTCAAGCAGCAAAGTATTCGTACTCAACAGCTTTGATAGCAGCCTACACACCATCGATCCGTTCACTGCGACGGTCACGGCGGGAGCGCTTCCGGTGACGGCGCGCGCCGTTTCGATGGCGGTCTCAGGCAGTGTGGGCTCCATCGCGTCAGCGCCAGCATCGCTGTCCATCGTGACCACGGCAAGTAGCACCGTCGGTGCGCCCATTGCTATCCCAGGTGGCGCGCAAGCGCCACTCACGCTGGGCAATTTCATCATCAATCCGAGTTTCGAATGCGCACTCGACGTGAACGGCGACAACGCGTTTAACGATACCGACGCTACGTTGATTGCTCGCTATTTGACGGGCGTTCGAGGTACGGCATTGGTGGCAGGCATGGCAGGGATTAGCGCGAACAGCGTGGAGCCGTTATTGGCCGCTTTGAGCCTTGACGCCGACAACGACGGTACCGCGCGCGCCACGACCGACGGCGTGCTACTACACCGCGCATCGAAAGGATTGATCGGGGCACCGCTCATCGCAAACGCTCGCAATGCCAACGCCGTCGGCGTGTTTAACGCCACGCAAATTCTCAATTGGATCGTCAGCACTCACGGCTCGGATTGCTTGCCGTAGCGCCATCGAATTTTTTGAAATTAACTCAGGGAGACATCATGTCAATCAACCATTCGCGATTTTCAGTCTTTTTCCTCGTCAAATATGTCGCGCTTGCGCTGCTCTCGCCATCTGCACACGCTCAATTGGGCACCATCGACCGAGATCTGGTTTTCGTTCCGATCACGCCGTGCCGAATTCTTGACACGCGCTTGGCGGGCGGGCAACTAATTGCAGGATCGACTCGCAGCGTCGACGTGACCGCGGTCGGCGACTACGCCTTTCAGGGCGGCGAGCCGGTCAATTGCAGCGGTATGGGTGCAGCGGGATCGTTTGCCGCGCTCGCCGTTAACTTCACCATCATCAATCCGAACGTCTCGGGAACATTGAAAGCGTGGCCCTTTGTGGGGACTGAGCCGCCAACTGCAACTAGCATGGCATTCGCTGCGGGGGAAGTGCGCAGTAACTTCCAGATCGTCAAATTGGATCAAGGCGCATCAGCCAACGAGATGTCGGTGAAATCATCGGCCAATGCTCATTTAACAGCGGACGTGGTCGGATACTTCAAGGCCGCACCGCTGCCCACCTTGCAGTGTGTCAATACGGCCACCGCCTCAGTTAGTATTGCGGCCGGTGCCACAGACAACATTTCGGCTCCAGCCTGCTCGGCGGGCTACATCCAAACAGCGACCAATTGCGAGTCTAGCGTCTGGGAGATGCCTTTCGTGTTCATTAACTCGGGAACCTGCTCGGCCAAGAACAATGGCGGCTCCGACGCAACGTTGCGAGCTTCGCGCACCTGCTGTCGCATCGCACCGTAGCCGAAGCGCACATCGCGCTGCACGCAGGCTGGCATCCGAACTCAAAAAATCAGCGGAGCCAAAAAGGCAAAGAATCCACCGATCAAGTAAATCACGACTGAAACCGCGTAGATCACCTGTGACACCTTGCGCTGCCTCGTGCAAGCCGCTGCCAGCGCTGGATCAGCCGGGCACGGTAAAAACCGCGCTCGGTACTGGAACCAACCGGCGATGGCGAGCATCAGTCCGGCGATGATGAACACCGCCGTTTTGTGCTCCGACACCCACACCAGCTGCGGTACTGCGCCGATGAGTGATGCCAAGGTTGCGCCCGCGCCCAGCGCCACCAAAAGCGCTGGCAGCGCGCAGCAAATCAGCGTGCTCGTGCTCGTAAAGATCGACAGCCAGGTGGTGTTTCGAACGAGTTTTTGCTCGCTCACGCCTTCGAGTTGAATCACGATTTCTTGGCTTTGTACTCGTTTTTAACGTCGGCGAGCGGCGTGGCAACGCGCTCGATCGCTTTGACCTCGTAGCCGGCGTCGGCGATTTGTGCTTTGAGCGCAGCGTCGTCTAATTTTTGTCCGGCCTTTTCAGACACGGCAACGACCTTTTTCTCCAAGTTCACGTAGACATCCGCCGTTGCCTTATTGGCACGCATTTTCTTTTCAATCGAACTGGCGCAGAACCCGCACACCATGCCGTCGACCTTTAGCTTCACGGTCTCGGCAAAAGCAGCGGGCGCGGCCAACGCGGCGGCGAGAGCAAGGGCGGTGATGAAAGACTGTTTCATAGATAACTCCTGAGATTCAAAAAACTAAAAGAGATGCATGACGTTAACGAATAAATCCTTGCGGTTGGCGCGATTGACGCTCATGCCAGCATCGATCCACCAATCCTTTCGAAAGAAGCGCACGAACGGCGTGAGCTCCGTTTGCGTGGCGCCGTTCTTGCGTTTGAGCTGCACGCCACCCCAGCTTGCAATGTCTTCGTAATCGGCCAAATACGGCGCGAGCGCCGCTTGCGCAACGACTTCGCTCGAACGATACGCCGACGCTTTCACGCCGTGCCACGAAACGCGGCCGTAGATTCGGCGTGTTTCGTAGTCTGCCCAGACGCCGCCATGAACGCCGTAACGCGTACCGTTCGTGGCGTTACCACTCACTGCCAGCGGGCCTGCAAACACGTAGGCGTTGCCAATGCCGTCTTCGTGAAACACGCGCCCGACCAAGCGCGATGCTTGAAGTCGAGTGAGTGTCACTTTTTCGTCGGACATGCGAGAGACACTCGCTGCGATGCTCGTGTCACGTGTCAAGCCGTACGACACTTCGAACGTCGATTCAGACGGTGTGTACATGCCCATCGCCATGGTCGAGCCCTTTGGGATGAAAAAACCGGCGTGCGCGTTGGTCACCAGCAACACCGCCGACGCAGCCGCAGCGCAAACCTTCGCCGACCGCAGAATACGGCGCGAACTCAAAACTTTCATGATGAAAAACCCTGTGCGTTAAATCACGAGCGGTGTGCAGTCACACTTGCGTGGGATGACACCGCAACGACGGAATTACGCAATCGGCCTGGGCGGCGGGGTCTCGGGCGCTGCCGTGCGCGTGGAGAAAACAAACAAATTCGGTGAGGACATCGCCGAATCATGGTTAAACGCTACTTGCGACGTCGTTGACACCATGACCGCGAGCGAGGCAAACGCGCAGACAGACTTTTGATCGCAGCCGCTGTGGTCGTCCGCCGCGGTACTGTCGGCAGCGTCGGCAGACATTGCTTGGTGCGCATCGCTGTGATGCCCAAGAGAATCGGCTTGCTGAGTAGGCGAAATCGCGTGACCCGCATGCTGTGAACCCACGAGTCCTGCGACCGCCGAATGCGTGGCGCAAACCTGCGCAAACACGCTCATCGGCAACCACACTAGGGCGGTTAGCGCGATCAGTTTGCGAAGGCGGGACGAAAAATTCATGCGTTTTAGATGAGGCGCACAGCGTTTAGTTCAACACCGAGGGCGGCTCAGCGTTATTTCCCGCCCGGATTGGGCGAGAAAAATTCAATTTTGTTGGGTTTATTGCGCCAATCCTCAGCATCGGCTGGCGCGGCTTTTTTGCGCGAAATGTTGGGCCAAATCGCGGCGTACTCGCCGTTTAGCTTGACCCACTTTTCATCAATATCGGAATCGGGTTTGATCGCGTCAACGGGGCATTCCGGCTCGCACACACCGCAATCGATGCACTCATCGGGGTGAATGACCAGCATGTTTTCACCCTCGTAGAAACAATCCACGGGGCACACGTCCACGCAATCGGTGAATTTACATTTGATGCAACTGTCGTTGACGGCGTAGGTCATGGTGGGCGATTCAAAGAGATGACGTAATCCATAATTCTGCCGTAAGTTGAACAGAACCCAGAGACAACGCTGCAATGAATGACATCATGCCTGACAAGCCCTTTCGTGTTCGCCTTGAAGACAGCAGCGATTGGATCAACGTCGCTGCCGACGAATCGCTCCTCAATGCCCTTCGAGACGCCGGTCACGACGTGATGAGCGGCTGCGAGAGCGGCTCCTGCGGCACCTGCAAAACCACGCTCATCGAGGGCGAAGCAGATCATCGTGACTACGTGTTGATGGACAGCGAACGCAGCAGCTACATCATGCCCTGCGTTTCACGCGCGGCGGGTGAGGAAATTGTGATTCGGTTGGGTAGCTGACCTCTCTTCTGGCCAACCCCAGACGACGCGTTTCGAATCAAGCCGTCAAATACTTCGCCCGAATCTCCGCGTCCGCTTCCAGCGCGGTGAAGCTGCCCACAAACCGCACCATGCCGCGCTCAATCACCACAGCGCGGTCTGCAACGGCTCGCGCGAAATGCAAATTTTGCTCGGACAAAATCACGCACAAGCCTTCCCGTTTCAACGCGCGGATGGTTTCTGCGATGCGCTGAACGACAATCGGCGCAAGCCCTTCGGACGGCTCATCGAGCAAGATCACGCGCGGATTGCCCATCAGCGTGCGGGCAATGGTGAGCATTTGCTGTTCGCCGCCCGACATCTGGCCAGCGGGGCGATCCAGCATTTCAGCGAGCTTGGGGAACAGCTCACACACCCGCTCCACCGTCCAGCGCGGTGCATCGCGAGCCGCTTGCCGCTTGGGTTGCCGACCGACTTCAAGATTTTCCGCAACGGTTAAGTCTGTAAAGATTCGCCGCTCTTCGGGCACATAGCCTACGCCCAACCGAGCGATTTCATGCGGCGTCAAACCGCGCACATTTCGACCGTCCACCTCGATCACGCCACCCACCTCGGCCACCAAGCCCATGATCGCTTTCATCGTGGTGCTCTTTCCTGCGCCGTTGCGTCCGACCAGCACCGTCACCTCGCCCGCGTTCGCTTCGAAATCGATGTCAAACAGCAACTGCGCGGCGCCCAAGCGAGCGCTCAGATTTTGCACACGGAGCAAGCTAGCCATGGGCAATCTCCACGTTGCCCAAGTACACGGCGCGCACTTCTTCGTTAACGCGCACTGCATCAGGAGAGCCTGCTGCGATCAATCGCCCGCGATTCATCACGACGATGCGATCTGCAAATGAGAACACCACGTCCATGTCATGCTCGGTAAACAGCAGCGCAACATTTCGCTCACGGCAAACACTCACTGCCAAGCGCATCAGTGCTTCGCGCTCGGCAGGCCCCATGCCCGCTGTCGGTTCGTCCATCAGCAGCAAGCGCGGAGCATTGGCTAGCGCCATCGCGAGCTCAAGCCGTTTCAAATCGCCGTATGCAAGCTCTGCACACGAACGATCCGCTTGATCGGAAAGCCCGACACTCGCCAACAGCGCTGCTGCACTTTCGCGTTGTTGCATCGTCGCCCAGCTCAGCAAACCGTTGGCTTTGCGCGCATCGCTCATCAACGCCATCTGTACGTTTTCGCGAACGCTCATGGACGCAAACGTAGCGGTGATTTGAAAAGTGCGCGCTACACCAGATCGAAATAGCCGCTCGGGCGTTTGGCCGGTGATGTCCTCGCCGTAGAGTTTTACGCTGCCTGCGTCTGGAGCAATTTGCCCGTTGATCAAGTTGAAACAGGTGGTCTTTCCTGCGCCGTTAGGGCCAATCAGCGCCACGACTTCGCCCGCGTTAACAGTGAAATCGACCCCCTTGACAGCGGCAACACCGCCGAAGGATTTTTTGAGTCCGACAACTTCGAGCGCGATGGTCATGCGGCGCGCCTCCTCAGCTCAAACCACGCAAAGATACGCTTCACTGAGCCCACAATCCCCAAGGGAAACAGCATCACCAAGGTCAAAATGATGAAGCCCAGCACCGCGCGCCAATACTCCGTCGAGCGCGCCAAAGTGTCTTGTAACCAAGTAAACACGGCTGCGCCAACCACCGGCCCCAAGAGCGTATTGATGCCGCCCAAGAGCACCATCACCAGCGCAT
>JAAFHR010000092.1 GCA_013298455.1 Betaproteobacteria bacterium
CGCCCATGCGCTGCAAGTTTTCGGCTTTCATCAACACCTCGCAGCCAAACATCGCGTTCACCGCACGACTGGTGAGGATCGGCGTGCGATGCGCTACACCACGAAGACGATCAGCGGCGGCGGTGATTTCGGAGAAGGTGAGCATGGGGTGGTGTTGGTAGGCGCGGACCTGGACGCGCAAATGCGGGGGAAGCGCGGCCAGGTCCGCGCCTACGGACAGCTACTTCGCAAACAGCGAGTTCATGTCTTCAAACGCTTTGAACTCCACGGCGTTTCCCGACGGATCAAGGAAGAACATCGTGGCTTGTTCGCCGGGTTCGCCTTTGAAGCGGATGTGCGGTTCGATGATGAATTCGGTGTTGGCGGCTTTGAGTCGGTCCGCGAGCTCATGCCATTGCTTCATCGTGAGCACCACGCCAAAGTGACGGCAGGGGACGTTGTCGCCATCAACTTCACTCGTTTTGGCCATTGAGCATTCGTTGGGCGCGAGGTGCGCAACGATTTGATGACCGTAGAAATCAAAGTCAACCCAGTGCGGGCTGGAGCGACCTTCTTTGCAGCCGAGTAGATCGAGATAGAAACGACGTGACGCATCGAGGTCATGCGTGGGGAAGGCGAGGTGAAACGGTTGAATCGACATAGCATATTTTTCCGAGGCGAATGGGTCATTCTAAGACTGGTACATTCGCCCGCTCTCTCAATTTTTCGGTTTAAGTTTTTCGATGCCTGAGTCACTGATTGTTCGTCTGGCGCGCGATGTCGCGATTACGGTTCCGCAAGCGCAAGCGGCGGTGGATTTGCTCGATGGCGGGGCGACGGTGCCATTTATCGCGCGCTATCGGAAAGAGCAGACGCAAAACTTGGACGATACGCAGCTTCGTTTTTTGGCGGAGCGGGTGGAGTATTTGCGCGAGCTAGATGATCGTCGTGACGCGGTCATCGCATCGATCAAAGAGCAAAACAAGTGGACCGATGATTTGGCCGTAGCGATTGATCGCGCCACGAGCAAGCAAGAGCTCGAAGACATTTACGCGCCGTACAAACAAAAGCGCCGCACCAAGGCACAAATCGCACGTGAGGCTGGGCTGCAGCCTTTAGCCGATGCGCTTTACGCTGATCCCACATTGACGCCGCTCGTCGAAGCCGCGAAATACATCATCACCACGCCGCCCGCCGAGGGCGCAGCGGCGGTGTTTGCGGACGCGCAGGCTTGCTTGGACGGTGCGCGAGACATCTTGAGTGAGACTTGGGCGGAGGATGCCGCGCTCGTTGGGCGGCTTCGCGAGTGGCTGTGGACGAATGGTTTGTTCGAGAGCAAATTGGTTGAAGGCAAAGAGAAAGAGGGCGAAAAGTTTCTCGACTACTTTGATTACTCAGAGCCGATTGGTCGGGTGCCGTCGCACCGGGCGCTCGCGGTGTTTCGCGGGTGGCTGGCGGAGATTTTGACGGTGAAGCTGGCGCAGCCGTTACCTACTCCCTCCCCCCTGGCGGGGGAGGGCCGGGGAGAGGGGGCGGGTGGGGTGAGCAAGTCGGGAAGCCCCCTCTCCCCCAACCCCTCTCCCGCTAGGGGAGAGGGGAGCTTTAGTCCCGCCGAAGGCATGGTCGCTACCCAAGTAAATTGGTCACACCAAGGCCGCGCCGCAGATGATTGGTTGAAGCGCGTGGTCGGATGGACTTGGAAAGTGAAGCTTGCTCCATCGTTAGAACGCGATTTGTTTGCGAAGCTTCGCGAGAGCGCTGAGGACGTGGCGATCAAGGTGTTTGGTGACAACGTGCGCGATTTGATGTTGGCTGCCCCGGCGGGCAACAAGGTGACGATGGGCCTTGATCCCGGGATTCGCACGGGTGTGAAAGTGGCCGTGGTGGATGCGACCGGCAAGGTCGTAGATTTTGCGACCGTGTATCCGCATGAGCCTCGGAAGGATTGGGAAGGTTCGCTGCACACTCTGCGAAAACTTGCTGAAAAACATAGCGTGCAATTGATCGCGATTGGCAATGGCACGGCGAGCCGAGAGACGGATCAACTGGCTGCCGACTTGATCAAGCAGATGAAATCTTCCGCCGTTCGGCCTGAGCTTGTCGAAGGCGTGCGTGATTCGAAGAGCACTTCGACGAGCTCAGTGCGAGCGGATATTGTGAAAGTGATCGTCTCCGAAGCGGGCGCATCGGTGTATTCGGCGAGCGAATACGCATCGCAGGAGTTGCCCGAGTTAGACGTGAGCATTCGCGGCGCGGTGAGCATCGCGCGACGCTTGCAAGACCCGCTCGCCGAGCTCGTAAAGATCGATCCGAAATCGATTGGTGTGGGGCAATATCAGCACGATGTGAATCAATCCTTGCTCGCGAAGAAGCTCGACGCGGTCGTTGAAGATTGCGTGAACTCAGTGGGTGTGGATGTGAATTTGGCGAGTGCGCCGCTTCTGGCGCGCGTTGCGGGGTTGTCGGCCAGCAACGCTAAAAACATTGTGTCGCATCGTGAATCGCAGGGCGCGTTTACGAGCCGCGACGCGATTCGAAAAGTGACCGGTATTGGCCCGAAAACCTTTGAGCAGTGCGCAGGATTTTTGCGCATTCGCGGCGGTGAGAATCCGCTGGATGCGAGTGCCGTGCATCCGGAAAGCTATGCACTCGTTGAAAAAATTCTTGAACGTGCGAAGAAGACCTTGCCCGAATTGCTGGGCAATCCGTCAGCGCTGAAAACGGTATCAAGCGCGGCGTTTGTTGCCGAAGGTTTCGGCGAAATCACGGTGAAAGACGTGATCTCTGAGCTTGAAAAGCCCGGTCGCGATCCGCGCCCCGAATTCAAAGTGGC
This sequence comes from Betaproteobacteria bacterium, assembly GCA_013298455.1. Classification (GTDB taxonomy): domain Bacteria; phylum Pseudomonadota; class Gammaproteobacteria; order Burkholderiales; family Casimicrobiaceae; genus Casimicrobium. The sequence goes on from JAAFHR010000092.1 coordinate 2,813, forward strand.
GAAGTTCAACGATGGCGTGAACGACATCAAGGATTTGGTTGAGGGCATGATCTTGGAGGGCACCGTGACCAACGTTGCGGCGTTCGGCGCATTTGTGGATGTGGGGGCGCATCAGGATGGTTTGGTGCACGTCTCGCAACTCGCCAATAAATTCGTGAAAGACCCGAAGGACGTGGTGAAGGCCGGGCAGATTGTGAAGGTGAAGGTCGTTGAGGTCGACGTCGCTCGTAAACGCATCGCGCTCTCGATGCGAATGGATGCGGAGATCGTGAAGCGCGACCCAGCAGATCGCAACGCACCACGCGGCGGTCAGGGGCAGCGCAATTTCGCCCCTCGAGCGCCGGAGCAAGCGAAGCCGCAGGGGGCGATGGCTAATGCGTTTGCGGGGTTGGCCGGATTCAAGAAGGGGTAGTTGTAGGAGCGGCTTGCCGCGAACGCCCGTTCAACATCTCGGATCGCGGCGAAGCCTTAGAAACCTTAACCGGTGCGCCAAAAGCCAATATTGCTGGTCGGTGACTCTGGCTCTAAATAATCTGCGTAAATCCGCGTAATCTGCTTCAAAAGATCATCGATTGGGTGATTCAACGCGTGCGTTGTTGGGGGCCATTCGCGGCAAGCCGCTCCTACAAGTAGTGGCGTAAGGCTTTGCGCTGAGCGACCCAAAACGCAACGACTGCGAGCGCGCCTGCCGCTGCCATGACGGACAGCCCCATTTGGTAATTCCCGCTGATCGTCCATAGCGCTGCGAGCAATGACGGCGCAGCGGCGCGCGCGACTGCGGTTGGAAAACCAAGTAATCCGTTGAGCGACGCCGCTCGTTCACGCGACACATATTGCGCCATGGCGGTGGCTTTGACAATCGTGATCATGCCGTTTGCCATGCCGTAGAGCAGGGCGTAGAAAATCGCGATCCACGGCGACTGTAGACCGAGCGCGAGCACGAATAGAGCGGTTGGCAACAGCACCGGAATCCAGCGATTGGCTTTGTGCACATCGATGTGCTTTTCGGTGAAAAAGAGCACGACGCGCCCGGCCACTTGTAGCACACCGATCGATGCAGGAATCACGATGATCCATAGGGCGGGCAAATCGCGTTCGCGAAGGATGGAGACGAGGTGCGCGCCCAGGCTTGTGGTGATGCCGGAAAACAAAACGAAGAAAACCGCGAGCCCCCAAAATGGAAAGTGCTTGGTAAAACTTTTGAGCGACACTTGCGCGGCTCTTTCGTGCGCGGATTTTTGGGGTTCGCCGCGCAGCCAATACGCATGAATTGGCAGGCAAATCGCGAGATGTAGCAGCGCCAGCGCGATTACCGCACCGCGCCACGTAAACACAGAAATCAGCCACGCCATGAGCGGAATGAATACGGTGCTGGCGAGCCCGCCGAGGAAGGTGAGCGTGATGATTGCGCGGCGAAAATCGCTGGGATAGCGGCGAATCAAGAGCGAAAACGCGGGCTGATACAAGGTGCCGGACATTGCAACGCCGATGAGAAACCACGCCGCGTAGAGCTGCCATTGGTTTTGCACGAACGACATCGTGACGAAGCCCAGCGCCGCCATCGCGGAGCCGCAGCACATCACAGCGCGGGCACGACCCGCGTCGATCAGTCGTCCGATGAAAAACGCGAGCAGTCCTTCGACCAACAGCGCGAGGCTGAACGCGATCGATGCGTCAACGCGCGACACGCTCAAATCCCGCTCGAAGTGTTCGAGCAGCAACGAAAACGTATAGAACAACGTGCCCCAACTCACGAGCTGCGCAACCGAGAGCCAGAGCACGAAGCCGCGCGGCGGGGCGGTGATGAGCGTTGCCGGAAGCGTGTTAGCCTCGGTTTTTTGGGGCTCTGAGGGCGCTTGCAGCGTGTCGGACGCGGCGTTTGCGTTGGTTTCGGGTGAGTTTGGCTTGTTTTGCACGTCTCGGGTAGTTTACGTGCGAAGTGTGTCAGTGGTCTGAACGGAGGTTGTGCGCCATTCGAATATTTGCGGCTCAACAGCTTTTGTTATTAAAAACCTACGGATACTGGGCTACCGGCTCGTTTCGTGAACTTTTGAATATCTATGAAAATGAGTTGTAGGCGCGGTGCAGCGAAGCGTTGGCTTAAAGTGCTGATAGGGTTCGTTGACTGATGTTTCGCTTGGGACTGCTCCTGATTTTTGTCGGGCTGGCGTGGGTGTATTGGCCTGCGACGGGCGCGGATTTCGTGATCGATGATTACGTGTTTATCGCCACATCGCGGATGGTTGAAAACCCCTTGGCTGCGTTTTGGCAAAGCCACTTTTACGAGCCGTACTACTTTCGACCGCTGGGGCTTTTGAGTTGGTGGGTGGCCACTCGCGCGTTCGGGCTTGATTATCAAGCACATAGCTTGATTAACTTGGTGATTCATGGCGCTAGTGTTGGACTGTTGGCGATCTTGCTGCGGCAGTTGGGGGCGCGAAAGTCGGCGGCGTTGGCGGCGGCAGCGCTCTTCGCCTTCGCGCCGTTTTCGTTGGCTGCGACGCTTTGGCCGAGCAATCGATTTGATTTATTGGCAGTGTTGTTTTTGCTTTGCGCGGCCATCAGCTTGGTTAGTGTGCTGCGTAGCGGCTCGCGGCGTTGGTGGCTTGCGTTGGGTGCGTCGACGCTCGTCGCGTGCTGGAGCAAGGAGTTGGCGTTTTCGGCGGCAACGATGATGGCGTGCCTGGCGCTGCTGTACGGCGGTGCAACGCTCAGGCTGCGCTTTGCGGCGTTTATGCTGTTGGGTCTGGTCATCGGCGGCGCTTTTTTCTGGCGACATGCGCTGATCGCGCAGCCCTATGCCGTGGTCGGTGGCGACCCGCTGATGCGGTTGGTTGACGGCGGACGGGCGTGGTTTGGCGCAGTGGATTCGTTTTGGTCGTTGAGCGCGGGCACCTCCGTGAGTGCTGGTTGGGTTGGGTTGTTGGCGGGCTTACTGTTGTTTGCGCTGTTCTTCCCTGCGAAAAGTGTCGCGCGACGCTTTGCAAAACGGAGCGCTACGGAGACACCGGGTTGGGGATGGTTGGCCGGGGCGGTGCTCGTTTGGCTTGCGATTTCGTTGGCGCAGATGCCGCTAGCCGGGGCCTTTGCGCCCATGCTCGATGGTGGTGTGCTCGGCACGGTGACTTTTGGGCGCTTCTATTACGCCTCCGCCGCAGCGCTCGCCGTGGTGGTTGGATTGCTGCTCGCTCGGGCGCGGATGTCGGCGTTACTGAGTGGCGTTGTTTTGGTTGCCTCGGTATCGCTGGGCATCGGCCACCGCTCATTGGCCGAAAATTTTGCGACGTGGACTACGGCGGAGATTCGTCCGGTGGCCGTTGCCGCGACGGCGATAGCCGATTCGCAGAGTAAGTCCGAGCCCTGTGTATTGGTGTTTCTTGGAGCGCAGACAAAGCATCCATGGTTTCGGATGTTTTCCGATGTGACGGTAAAGGCGCGGACTGAGCGACCCGATGTCACTTGGCGTTGTCATGTGTTGACCGAGAGCACGCCTTGGATTTTTGCTTTCCCGACGGGTGTTTCGCCAACGGAATTAGGGCTACCAACCGTCGCAGAGGCGAGTGGCGCGAAAGCGGATTCCGTGTGGAGCACGATTCGGTATCGCTATCGGTTGGCGCCGAAAGATGTTCAATCATTGCCGAATGCTCGGTTTTTCGATTGGCGGGGTGGGCGGTTTGTTGATGTGACGGACGAGGTTCGCTCAGGGGCGAGGGCGGTTACGTTTCGTGGCTGGTGATTCGTTTCGCCGGAGTGTTGTTGTAGGAGCGGTTTGCCGCGAATGTTTCACGTGGAACAAATCGCGACCATAAGGAGCGATTTGGTCAAGAGTGATCCAGCCAAGCCGCCAGATTCGTGCCGTCGCATGGACGGAGCAAACGCGTCGCCCAAGCCATCTCGTTGCATACAACGTTCCGTGAGCAAAGCGAACCAATCAATCGAGAGCGCAAGCGAGCGATCATGTTTCACGTGAAACAAATCGCGACCATAAGGAGCGATTTGGTCAAGAACCACCCCCTCCGCCCGCTAAAATCAAACAATGATTTACCCCGTTCGTTTTGATGTGATCGTCGTTGGCGGTGGCCACGCCGGTAGCGAAGCCGCGCTGGCCGCGGCTCGTGCGGGCGCGAACACGCTGCTTTTGACGCACTCCATCGAAACGCTGGGCCAAATGAGCTGCAACCCGTCGATCGGCGGCATCGGCAAAGGCCATTTGGTGAAGGAGGTGGACGCCCTTGGCGGAGCGATGGCCATTGCCACTGACGAGGCGGGCATTCAATTCCGCATCCTGAACTCATCAAAAGGCCCGGCGGTTCGGGCGACCCGCGCCCAAAATGACCGCGTTTTGTACCGTGCGGCGATTCGTTCAAGGCTCGAAAACCAGCTGAATTTGACGATTTTTCAGCAACCGGTGGATGATGTCACAGTATCTGGCGGCAAGGTAACAGGCGTGAAAACGCAGATGGGCGTCGTGTTCGAGAGCGAAAACGTCGTGCTCACTGCGGGCACCTTTCTTTCGGGGCTCATTCACATCGGCCTTGAAAACTACACCGCCGGACGAGCGGGCGATCCAGCAGCCACAACGCTGGGTGCTCGGCTCAAGGAAATGAAGCTACCGCAGGGTCGTTTGAAGACGGGGACACCACCGCGCCTTGACGGCAAAACCATCGATTTCGCAAAACTGGGCATTCAACCCGGTGACGATCCCGCCCCCGTGTTTAGCTTCATGGGCAGCCGCGCGATGCATCCGCGGCAAATGCCGTGCTACATCACGCACACCAACGAGCGAACGCACGACATCATCCGATCCGGTTTGGATCGCAGCCCCATGTTTACGGGCGTGATCGAAGGCGTCGGGCCGCGCTACTGCCCGAGCATCGAAGACAAAATTCATCGCTTCGCCGACAAAACGAGCCACCAGATTTTCCTAGAGCCCGAAGGCTTGACCACCCACGAGTACTATCCGGCCGGCGTGTCGACCAGCTTGCCGTTCGACATTCAGCTCGCGCTGATTCATTCGATGCTGGGCTTGGAAAACGTCCACATTTTGCGCCCGGGCTATGCGATTGAATACGATTATTTCGATCCGCGCCAGCTCAAGCAAACGCTAGAAACCAAGTATCTCGATGGCCTATTTATGGCCGGACAGATCAACGGCACCACGGGTTATGAAGAGGCCGCCGCTCAAGGTTTGCTCGCGGGCGTGAATGCGGCGCTGAAATCCAAGGGCAAAGACGGTTGGTGCCCGCGCCGAGACGAGGCTTATCTGGGTGTATTGGTCGACGATCTCACCACGCAAGGCGTGTCCGAGCCGTATCGCATGTTCACCAGCCGCGCTGAATATCGCTTGCAGCTTCGGGAAGACAACGCCGACATGCGTTTGACCGAGCAGGGTAGGGCGCTGGGGTTGGTTGATGATGCCCGTTGGGACGCCTTCAACCGAAAACGCGACGCTGTTTCACGTGAAACAGAGCGGCTGAAATCGACGTGGGTGAATCCGGCCTTGCTGTCCGCCGAGCGTGCGAAAGCGCTGCTGGGCGTTGAGATTGAGCGGGAATACAACTTGTTTGAGTTGCTGCGGCGGCCGGGGGTGACCTTTGCGGCGTTGGATCAGTTGCGCGCAGAGTTGAATTTGAAGAGCAAACTGGCTCCCTCTCCCCTGGAGGGAGAGGGCTGGGGAGAGGGGGATGCTGGCGTGGGGCGCGACGTCAAATCCTCAGGCGACTTGCCCCCTCTCCCCCAACCCCTCTCCCTCCAGGGGAGAGGGGAGCAAGATCTGCTCGAACAAGTGGCTGAGCAAATCGAAATCTCTGCCAAGTACGCCGGCTACATCGACCGGCAAAACGAAGAAGTCAACCGCCAACTCGCCAACGAAAACCTGCGCATGCCAACCGATTTTGACTACGACGCCGTGCGTGGTTTGTCGAAAGAAGTTGCGCAAAAGCTCAATGCCCAGCGCCCAGAAACGCTCGGCCAAGCAGGGCGAATTTCCGGCGTGACGCCCGCCGCGATTTCGCTCTTGATGGTGCATCTGAAAAAGGGGCGACTCGCTGGATTCGTGAATGCCACGGAATTTGAGGTTTCGGTGTGATTGTTGAATCAACTTTATTCACCAACGCCATACTGTATATGGGCTACACGCGAATAGGTAGCATTTATGAAAACTACAGTAATTCGCTTCAAGGCCACGCTTTATCTGGCACGGGGGCAAGAAGGCAACTGCTAGGATGGGCATCCCGTGCCCAACAAGTCTTGACCTCCGAGCCATCATCGTTTGCGGTGGTTACGGTGGGCACGGGATGCCCACCCTACAAAGGCTTGGCAAATCAATTTGTTTTTGACGCAGATTACACAGATTCCGCAGATTCGCGCAGATTAAAAATCGGGAGCGCAAAACTGTGGTCGTTAATCCGAATTCAAATCTGCGCGAATCTGCGTCATCAGCGTAATCTGCGTCAAAAAAAGCAGCGCGGTGCCTCGGTAACGCAGCATGACTAATAAAACCGGCACGCGCCCGACCGTGCAGCAAAACATTAACCCCCAAGGCCAAGGCATGACCACCTCCGCAGGGCTTCGTCCCGTCATTGATCGCCCATTAAAGCGCGAGCAAATTGAATTCACCGCCGAACTCCGCGCTGAGCTCTACGAAAAGCTCACCGAGGGCTTGAAGCAACTGCGCCTGACCGCTTCGGGAAAGCAAAAAGATCAGCTCATCGAATCGCTCGCGTTTCTCTCGGAATGGAATGCGGTGATTAATCTGACCGCCATTCGCGATCCGCACGACATGCTTGTGCAGCACATCCTAGATTCGCTCTCGGTGCTCTACTGCATCCCGCCCGAATCCACCACGCTCCTCGATGTTGGCTCCGGCGGCGGCTTCCCCGCGCTCCCGATTGCCGTGATGCGCCCGGATTTAGAGGTCGTTTCCGTCGACGCCGTGCGCAAAAAAACGGATTACATCAACAAAGCCGCCGAACATCTCAAGCTTGGAAATCTGAGCGCCGTTCACACCCGCGTCGAGGATCATCTGCCAACCTATGACGTTGTGATCAGCCGCGCCTACGCCTCGCTCAAAGATTTTGTGACGAGCGCCGGCGATTGCGTCGTCCCTGAAGAAGATGGTCTGATGCTCGCCATGAAGGGCAAAAGCCCCGACGACGAAATCTCCGAACTCGCCGGAACGGGCTGGGTTGTGGATCGTAAGCGGGCGCTCACTGTGCCGTTTCTTGAGGCGGAGCGGTGTTTGTTGTGGCTTGAGAGATCGGA
>JAAFHR010000091.1 GCA_013298455.1 Betaproteobacteria bacterium
GCAAGCGGGCAATCTCGATGCGTTCGTCAAGACTGAGTTGTGTGTAGGTGTTTCCCATCGCAGCCTCAGATTAACCCAACCATTGCACTTGTTTCGTGAATTCAGGGAATCCATCGTCGATGAAGAGTAATCTTCTAAGTGATTGATTTTGCTCAATTCACCATGGATTCCCGCCCGAGCGCAGCGAGGTTTATCCTGAGCTTGTCGAAGGGCGGGAATGACGAGCTGGGTCGGATTCGCGCTCATCCCTCAGTTGTGCAGAGGTCTCTTAGAGATAAAAGCTTGGAATCACCGAGCCCGCTCGCGATGACCTCGGCAATGAAGCCCACAAAAGCAAAGAGCCGCATGTAGCGGCTCTTTGAAAGTGAAACGCTTTCGCGCTCGACGCTACTTATTCCAACGCGCCGTCACCTCTGCAACACGTTTGCCAAACGCTTCAGCCGTGCGGAAATCGCTCTCGTGAATGCCTTCAACGCCTTGATCGGCATTGGCTTGCGCCATCAGCCCCGCTGCGGCACCTAGACGATTGAGGTCCGCTTCGCTGCCTTTGCTGCTGTTGTTGCCCGGCATCATGCCAGTGCCAACCCATAGCATGTGCTGTTGCATGGCGAGCGTTTGAAAGTAATCGAGGGTGCCGGCTTTATCGCCCGTGCGTGAGGATGACACCGTGAAGCCCGCTGCGATTTTGTCTTTCCATGCGCCGGTGAACCACGCTTTGCTCGAGGCATCGGCGAACGTTTTGAACTGCCCCGATGGGCCGCCCATGTAGGTGGGGCTGCCGAAAATGATGCCGTGTGAGGCGTTCAACACGTCCCAATCCACGGCGTCAACAGCCATTAAATTTGCCGTGGTGCCGGCAACGCTTGCAACGCCCTTATGAACAGCTTCAGCGATGGCTTTGGTGTGTCCGTAGCCTGAGTGATAGACGATGGTGACGATGGCCATGAGGGGCTCCTTTTAGAAACGATGAGAAATGTGATAACTGACGAGTGAAGTTTGCGACGATATCGCGCCGCGCAAGAGACTATTGCAAGGTTGCCATGTCAAAGAGCAACACTTCGGCATCGACGCCGTTGCTGATTGACACGCTGGATTCGGCCGTGAGCTTGGCTGCATCGCCCGCGGTCAGCGCTGCGCCATTGACCGACACCGAGCCACGCGCCACGTGCACGTAGACAAGGCGATTGGGTGACACACTCAGCGTTGCGGTCTCGTTGCCGTCAAACAGGCCAGCGTAGAGTTTGGCGTCTTGCTGAATGGTGACCGAACCTTCGGCGCCGTTGGGCGAGGCCACTAAGCGCAGCTTGCCGCGCTTTTGCGCTACATCGTAAAACTTCTGCTCATACGACGCCGGCCCACCCGCGCGATTGGGCACGATCCAAATTTGCAAAAGATGCGTGCGATCACTCGGTGAGGGGTTGAATTCGCTGTGCATGATGCCGGTGCCCGCGCTCATGCGCTGCACTTCGCCGGGGCGAATTTCTGCGCCGTTGCCGAGCGAATCCTTGTGGGCAATCGCGCCCTCTAAAACGTAGGTCACGATTTCCATATCGCGATGGCCATGCATGCCAAAACCTTTACCTGCGGCGATGAAATCATCGTTAATCACTCGGAGCGGCCCGAAGTGCATGTGGCGCGGATCGTGATATTCGGCGAACGAAAAACTAAAGCGACTTTCCAGCCAACCGTGGTTGGCGTAGCCGCGTTCATCAGACTTTCTTAGCGTGATCATGGAGGGGCTCCTTTCAAAGCAGTGTTGCAATTTTGGCGGTGACTAGTGAATGAGAAAAGCAGGCAAAATTGACGCTCTTATTCAAAAATTTTCACCATGTTGAAACTCTCGTTCGAAGCGCTCGAAATGCTTGATGTGATTGACCGAACGGGCAGTTTTGGTCGAGCGGCTGTGCTGCTTGAGCGCGTGCCATCGGCCGTCACGTATGCCGTTCGAAAACTCGAAGAAGACCTCGACACGCTGATTTTTGATCGCCGTGGCTACCGCGCCAAACTCACGCCAGCGGGGCGGTTGCTGTTGGAGCAAGGCCGATTGCTGCTGGAGCGCGCCGCTGAGCTCGAAGGCGAAATCGCGCAAACCGCGAAAGGCTGGGAGCTCGATTTGCGAATCGCGCTCGATGCGATTTTGCCGTGGAATTGGCTACAGCCGCACGTCGATGCGTTCTATAAGGACGCCTGTCCCACGCGGCTTCGAATCAGCGAGGAAACGCTCGCAGGTTCCTGGGATGCGCTCGCCGAAGGTCGCGTTGATATGGCCATTGGCGCAACGGGCGATGTGCCCAACAGCGCGCTCTTTTCATCGCAGCCGTTGTTCGATGTTGAGTTTGTCTATTGCGTTGCGCCAAAGCATCCGCTCGCGCGAGCCGCCGAGCCCATTGCAAGCGCGGCGCTGCAAGCGCATCGTGCAGTGGCCGTGGCTGATACGGCGCGAAACCTGCCGATGCGAACGACTGGTTTGCTCTCGGGGCAAGACACTTTGGTTGTGCCGTCGATGCAAGCAAAGATTGACGCGCAAATTGCGGGGCTTGGCGGTGGCTATCTGGCAACGTGGTTTGCCAAAGCGCCGCTGAAGGATGGCCGATTGATCGACAAACGAATCGATGCGCCTAAATCAACAACGAAGCTAGTCGTCGCTTGGCGCAGCAGCGCTCACGGCAACGCGCTCACATGGTGGCGCGAACGGCTTCGAGACACAAAACGGCCACGTTAGCCGCCGCAGCGGCTCTTACAATCTGCGCACGCTCAATCTATCGAAAGAACTGCGATGAAATCAATCGCTACTGCGCTGCTTGTTTCCATCGTGACGGTGCTTGCCGGGTGCGCCGCGCCGACGCCCACCAACGCAGTGCGTGACACCGAAGTGTCGGTGCGCTTTATCGGTGAATCCACGCTGCCGCATCGGCTAGAAGCATTTGGCACGACCGTTGGCGGCATTTCGGGGATGGATTACGACGCCAAGCGCGGCGTGTTTTACCTGCTCTCCGATGATCGATCCGACATTAACGTGGCGCGCTTTTACACCGCCCGAATTAACGTGACGGCGAGCGATTTAGCGAAGCCCGAATTGCTATCCGTTACCACGCTCAAAAAGGCTGATGGTGCGCCATTTGGATCCAAAACGACTGATCCAAAAAACGTGGTCGACCCGGAGGCCATTCGATACCGCGCCGACACCGACACGGTGCTCTGGACCAGCGAAGGCGATCGCCGGTTACTGCTCAACCCCACGCTCTTTGAAGCGCGGCTTGACGGCAGCATGGTGCGAACGATTCCAACGCACGCGATGTTCAACATGAGCGAGCAAGAAAAAGGTTCGCGTGATAACAACACCTATGAAGGGCTGAGCTTGTCGGTCGACGGCAAGAGCCTGTGGGTGGCGATGGAAGCACCGATCTACGAGGACGGCGCAACACCAACGATTGCAAACGGCGGTGGCCCGATCCGCTTCACGCAGTACGACGTGGCAAGCGGAAAAGCGCTGCGGCAAATTGCCTACGTGGCTGATGCGATTCCCAACCGACCGATGCCGCCGGTGGGTTACGCTGACAACGGCGTGACCGAGGTATTGATGCTCGACGCCCATCGGATGCTCGTGCTAGAGCGCAGTTTCGCCATGGGGATCGGTAATTCCATTCGCATTTACGTGATTGACACCCGCGAAGGCAGCGACGTTTTGAGCACATTGCCGCTCACTGCGGGCAACTACCAACCCGTCACCAAGCGCCTGCTGGTCAACTTCGATTCATTGAATCTGCGAAAGCTCGACAACACCGAAGCCATGAGTTTCGGCCCTCGACTCGCAAACGGTAATCGCACGCTCATCGTAGCGAGCGACGACAATTTCAATGCGCGGCAGATTACGCAGTTCTTGGCGTTTGAATTGATCGAAAAGTGACGGAGTCGCGCTATGCGTTAATTTAGAGCGGCAAGCAGTTTGGCAATCGTTGCCTTGAGTTCGCGCCGATCCACGATCATATCGATCGCGCCTTTGTCGAGCAGAAATTCGGCGCGTTGAAAGCCCTCGGGCAATTTTTCGCGTACCGTTTGCTCGATCACGCGCGGACCTGCGAAGCCAACGAGCGCATTGGGCTCGGCAATCACGATGTCGCCCACAAAGGCAAAACTCGCCGAGACGCCACCCATCGTAGGATCGGTTAGCACGCTGATGTAGGGCAATTTTTTTTCAGCGAGCTCAGCCAGACGTGAGTTAGTTTTGGCCATTTGCATCAGCGAGGCGAGCCCCTCTTGCATGCGCGCGCCGCCGCTCGCTGCCACCGAGACGAAGCCGCATTTGGCCTTAATCGCCGCGTCTACGCCCTGCGCAAATCGCTCGCCGACCACGGAGCCCATCGAGCCGCCCATGAAATCAAACTCAAAGGCCGCGACCACGGCGGGCACCGTGTTGATCGTGCCGCGCATCACCACCAACGCATCGGTTTCGCCCGTGGCCTCAGCCGCTTGCTTTAATCGATCGGGATACTTTTTGCTGTCTTTGAACTTGAGCGTGTCAACGGGCAACACGTTGGCAGCGATTTCAACGCGCCCGCTCTCATCGAGCAACCCATTGAGCCGAGCGCGAGCGCCGATTCGCATGTGATGATTGCATTTCATGCACACCTGCTGGTTGCGCTCCACGTCTTCGGTGTAGAGCACAGATTCGCAGCTCGGGCATTTGAGCCACAAGCCCTCGGGCACGCCGCGCTTGGCGGCCGTATCGCCTTTGACCGAAGGAATGATTTTTTCTAACCAAGACATACGTTGCGTTCGAACGAATTCGACGGGTTTTCACGAGAGGAGAGATTCTCGCTGATTTGCGATTGAGCGATTGCTGCGGCACGGTTTCGGGCCGCCGCGCAGCAGGCGGAAACTCGCCTCTCTTTGTGCTCGAAAACGAGCTTTTCGCCGCAAACCCAACGTACTATTGGCTTATATAAGCAAAAAGACACTTTTCGCATATTTGTTTGCCGTGCCGGAAGCCTTATGAAATCAGGGTTTCCTCCAATAATGATTTTTCAAAATAACTTGAGATTTGCCTTGATCGCAGAGATAATTGAGGGAGTTGAAGGGGAGTAGCTCCCGCGTTGTTATCGTCAATACGTGCAGTGTGCAGTGGCCGATCAAACGGACAGAGCGCATGAATCCGGTAACAATGGATCAAACGGTGTTTCGCATCGAACCCGTTTGATTTGTGCAAGACCTTCGCGTTTCGCTGCATCAGAGGTTTGATGCACTTGGGCTCGAACAGAGTGCGAACACACGCGATGAGTTTGCCGCCACCTTTATGGGTCAAACGGGTTTCGCGCTGTGAATGTGCTGCGTTCGAGCAGGATATTTATTCGGAGCCCTGTGTGGAAATTTTCTCAACTGCGTTTTTAAGCGCACTTCTCACGATCATCGTGATCGATTTGGTCTTGGCGGGCGACAACGCGCTCGTGATCGGTTTGGCCGCGCGTAACGTGCCCAAGCATCTGCAAAAGCGGGTGATTTTTTGGGGCACGGGCGGTGCGATTGCCATTCGGATTGCCTTCACACTTGGTATCGTGTGGCTCTTAAAGATTCCCGGACTGATGCTCATTGGCGGTTTGCTGTTGCTACCCGTGGCCTACAAGCTCATGTTTCCATCCGAGAATGAATCGCATGGCGAATCGGCAGCGAATGCGGGATTCTGGACGGCGATGAAAACCATCATCGTGGCCGATGCGCTGATGGGCGTTGACAACGTGCTCGGCGTGGCCGGTGCGGCGCAGGGCTCGTTCCTGCTCGTCGTGCTCGGTCTCATCATCAGCATTCCGATCATGGTGTGGGGCTCAACGCTCGTGCTGAAAGTTGTTGATCGTCATCCTTGGATCATCACGGTGGGCGCGGGCGTGTTGGTATGGACAGCCACGCAAATGATCCTTGATGAAAAGCTACTCGCACCGTATCTGCCAGCGCACAACTGGTTTGATGAAGTGACCGGCGCTGCCGCAACCTTCGTGATCATCGGTGTGCTCGAAATGCGCAAACGAAAGCGCGCTAACGGCGCCGTCGCACAGCGCTAAACGCACTCACGCAACGCCCTCGGTCGTCATGCCATTCGACCGAGCATTGCCCTCAACCGAACTTGTAATTTAATGCGTCAATTGCGACGCAGGGGAGACGCTTCGTGGAAACAATTGGAACCTGGTGGATGTGGACGGGTTTTGCCGTCTTTGTGTTGGTCGCCATCGCGATCGATCTGCTCGTGATGGAAAAACAAGGTGCGCACAAAGTCACAACTAAAGAGGCCTTGGTGTGGAGCGTGATCTGGTTCTCGCTCGCCTTCGTGTTTGTGGCGCTTCTATGGTGGTATCTCGATGGCTCGCAGGGGCGAGCGACGGCCAACGAGGTGTCGATGCAGTTCATCACCGGCTACTTAGTAGAAAAGAGTTTATCGGTCGACAACATCTTTGTGTTTTTGATGATCTTTACGTATTTCGCGATTCCCGCTGAATTTCAAAAGCGTGCGCTCATCATCGGCATCATTGGCGCGATTGTGCTCCGCGCGATCTTGATTTTGGTTGGCGCATGGCTCTTGGCGCAGTTCCACTGGATTCTTTATGTGTTCGGCGCGTTTCTGGTGCTCACCGGTTTGAAGATGTGGTTTGCAGCGGGCAAAGAGCCTGATATCGAGAGCAACCCAGCGCTCAAGTTTTTGCGCAAATACATGAAGATCACGACCGAATTTGACGGCGAAAAAATGACCAAAATGATCAACGGCGTGAAGCATTTCACTCCGATTTTCGTTGTACTCATCTTGATTGGCGTGACTGACATCATCTTTGCCGTCGATTCAATCCCCGCGATTTTCGCGATCACCAACGATCCATTCATCGTGCTCACCGCCAACATCTTCGCCATTTTGGGTCTGCGAGCGCTGTACTTCTTGCTCGCTGATTTAGCGGATCGCTTCCACTTGTTGGCCTACGGTTTGGCGTTGGTACTCGTGTTTATCGGCACCAAAATGTTGTTGCTCGATGTGTACAAAATCCCTATCGGCATCGCGTTGGGCGTGACCGCAAGCATCATTGCACTGTCGATGTTCGCTTCGCTGTGGACAACGCGAAACGCTGCCAAGAAGATTGAATCGAAGTAGCTGATGCAGAAAAATTTCGGACAAAAAGTACGCTCCTGGCTTCGTGCGTTGGAGCCCAAAGTCCTGTCCGAATTTGATCGCCCAGGGCTTTCTTGGGCGAAGCCGTGGATCGATTCACATGATGTGTTTTCGTTCACAAGAAACCCGATGGCGCGCGGCTTGGCCATCGGGCTCTTTTGCGGATTGATTCCCGGGCCGCTACAAATTCTTGCCTCAATGCTCTTTTGCGCACTGTGGCGCGGCAACGTGATCGCCGCAGCAGTCGCAACGATCTACACCAATCCGCTCACCATCGTCCCGCTTTACGCGCTCGCGTTTCAAGTGGGCAGTTGGATGATTCCGGGCAATCAAGCGCTGCCGCCGTGGAATGGGGACGTGGGCGCGTTTACAGCGCTTGTTGAGTGGATCAAAGCCATGGGCTGGCCGCTCGTCGTGGGGCTGCCAACGATGGGGTTGTTTTTTGCGAGCTGGGGCTACGCGATTGTGCAAATTCTTTGGCTACGACCAGTGATTGCTCGGGCGCGGCGGATGCGGCGTGGGCGTGCAGGCTCATCGGCCGCGACGTGAGTTCACGTTTTTGCGGCGCGAGCTTTTTTAGCGAACACCCGCCTGGTAGAGGCCTAGAGCGAAGATCACGAAGGCCTCAACAAATCACGATACAGCTCGCTAGCCCAAGCTTCGTAAGGTATTTAAGGAAATAGCCGATCAATTCGTGTAACGATCTGCGCATCGGTAAGCGGTGTCAGCGGCGTCGGATTTTTTCCAACCGTGATCACCGCAGGATTCGCTTCAGTGCGCAACAGCATGCGACGCAGAATGATGAGTCCATCAGTGGACGCAAGCGTTTTCCCATCGCCGTCCACATCGAAATCGTTCGCGGTGACCCGCGCAGCGAGATAGGTTTCGATGGCGGTCGCGGATTGTTGCGACGCGATGCCCGTGAGTAATGCGCTACCTCGGTAGCCGAGAAGGTAGCGCAGCAGAATCAAACCGTCGGTTGCAGCGTTGTATTCGGTCGGTGTGTTCGCGCCATCAAGGTTTGCCGTCGCGCGGAAATTTAAATTCACGGCGACGTCAGTTGCGGGCATGGTGAACGCGCATTGTCCGTTTGTACTGACGCTCGGGCAGCTCACGCCTGTGAGGCCCACCAACTTGCTGAATGCATCGGCGACGACGTTTAGATTCACATTCACACCAGAGGCAACAAACGCGCTGCAACCAGCGCCGCAGCTGATCGCTGCACCTTGCGTGCCGACTGCGCCGCCGCTGCCCGTGCCGCTCCTTAACACCGTCACACGCGGCGGAATTTGTACGTCGCGAGTGACTTGCGGTGCAGCTTTGTACGTGTTGTTTCCCGCTTGATTGCCGGCAATCGTGCAAGTGCCGACTGCGAGTGCAGTGATGGTCGTGCCGTTGACGCCGCTTGCGCTGCAGGTCGTCGGCGTGAGGCTCGTAAACACGACTGGATTTCCCGATGTACCACCCGTGCCACTGACGGTAAAAACGACCTGCGTGGCGGGTGTGGTGGGTTGCGCGAAGTTGATCGTTTGATCGACAGCAGGGTCGATTTCGATTTGAGCGGCGGCGGACAATATTCCAGAGAGCACGGCATCGGGCGAACCAGCATTGACGAAATTGGTAAATGTCCCACCCGCCAGCGCTCGACTGACCCTAATGACTGCGCCGACTTCAACACCGTTTGGCACGTTGGTAAAAGTACATGTCACCGTAGGCGCACTGTAAGAACAGGCGCCGGGCGTTGTGCTTTGAGCAATCGTGACAGGTGTCGCCAACGGCGAACTCGCGAGCGTGTTGATGGTGTCGGTGAGCACCAATGTCGGTATCACGCCGCCTGATGTTGGGGTGGCACTAATACGCCAGTAGAGATCGTTTTCAGTCGCCAGCAACCGATTGGCACCGATCAGCGACACCGTCCAGCCCGCCCCGCCGAAGCCGGGATTGGTATTTTTGGCGACGCGCTTGGTCGTGTTGACTGTCGCGGCAATGGGCGTGAACACGGGACCGACAACGCCGCCGGAGCAATCGTTAGCCGTGTTGTTATCCGGCGGGGTGCCGACATTACCCGCTGTGCCGCCCACGCAGGCGTTGTTGCTGGTGACAACCGGCGCGGGCGGGCCATTGGTCGTGAAGGTAAAAGCTGCCGTCACCGAAAGGTTCGCGCCGGCTTGCAACGTGCCTGAGCCGGTGCTGGTGCATGTCACTTGGCTCGCGGAAGGTCCTGTACAGGTGAACCCCGGCGTGCTGGAAGCAACAGAGGAAACGTTTGGGTTTACGGTGTCAACAATGACCAGTGGATTGGTCGCCCCCGGCCCATAGGGGCGATTCAATGGCCCCAAATTGTTGACGGTGAATGTCGAGTTGTAGCCGCCACCGGGGCCAACCGGGCCTGTGTTGTCGTTGGACTTGGTGACGCGCAAGTCGGCTGCATTTTGCGCACTCACTACCACCGAAAAACACGCAAACGCCAAAAGCGCTGCGCAGCCCGAAAGTCTTCGAAACATCGTTTCACACTCCCCGTGAATTCGTGACTGCATGATCGACACGCACACGCCACCTAATGTAGCCCAGCCAACGTGAACTACTCACGAATTGCAGGAAAGCGTCAGCTTCGGCACGCTTCACATCGATCTGACGCCTCACGACCGATGGCAATGGTGACCGCCATTTTTCGAATCAGCGTAAAGCGGCTAAAAATACGTGATGAGATTGCGTCGCTGGCTTGCCTCTATTGAACCGCGGGTACTGCGGGAATTCGAACGCCCGTGGCTTTCGTGGATGAAGCCGTGGATTGATTCGCATGATCTGCTTTCGTTTCGACGGCAGCCCTTGGCGGTGGGGGTGGCTATTGGGGTGGCGCTTGGCGTGATCCCCATGCAAATCGAAGTGATTCTGGTGTTTTTTCTCTGCGTGTTGTTTCGCGGCAATATCGTTGCGGCAAC
>JAAFHR010000093.1 GCA_013298455.1 Betaproteobacteria bacterium
CCTTTGCTGAGCCTTTCATGCCGTTTCCCTACGCGCAGTGGCTGGAGATGACCTTTGTGGGCGAAGACGTACGTGTGCATCCTGCACAGCTGGTGTCGTTTGCCTGCCCGTGCTCGATTGAGCGCGTTTTGAATGCGTTGAAGCTGGTCGGACGTGATGAGCTTTTGCCGATTGCCGACGAAGAAGGCGAGATTCGTACGCAATGTGAGTTTTGCGGCGCCCGCTACGTGGTGAGCCGATCACAGCTCTTGGCGCTCTTCACGCAGCCCGACGCGAGCGGCGATCAACCGAGAACGCTGCACTGAGTATGTCGCACGAAGCCTCTGCGGTTCGCATCGATAAATGGCTGTGGGCAGCGCGATTTTTCAAAACGCGAAGCCTCGCCACCGAAGCGATTGATGCGGGTCATGTGCGGCGAGCGACTGTTGGCTCAGTGAGCGGTGATCGCGTGAAACCTGCGCTGATACTGAAGCTCGGTGACGCGTTTACTGTGCAGCGCGGTGACATGGTTCAAACGATCACAGTGACCGCACTCTCTGACCGACGCGGGTCAGCCACCGACGCCGCAAAGCTCTACCGCGAAACAGAAGAGAGCGTGAAGGTGCGCCTCGATCAGCAGGCCGTGCGGCAGGCTAGCAATCAATTGATGCCAGTGATGCGCGGTCGGCCTACCAAACAAGATCGTCGAAAGTTAGCGGAGCTATTTGCTAGCAACTACGGCGATCAACGTACGTAAACTCTAACGCCAATGACCATGACACTACCCTTCACCGGTGAGCGTTTCACCACCGAATGCCTTGGCGAAATGGTCTACGAGCATTGGCATCGTTACTTGATCGCGCGCGAGCAGGTTGCTGGAAAAGTGGTGCTTGATATCGCCAGCGGCGAGGGCTACGGCAGCCACCTGCTCTCGGGTGTCGCGGCATCAGTTGTGGGGGTTGATGTATCGGCTGAAGCGGTGGCGCACGCCACCGACAAGTACTCAGCGAACAACTTGCGCTACATCGCCGCGAGCTGCACCCAGATTCCGCTCGAAAGCCAGAGTTTTGACGTGATCGTGTCGTTCGAAATGATCGAGCACATTCATGAGCAGGCGGCGTTTCTTGCTGAGGTGAAGCGCTTGCTGAAGCCCAGCGGCTTGTTCATCGTCTCGTCGCCCAATCGCCCCGAGTACAGCGAAAAAACCGGCTACAACAACGAATTTCACGTCAAAGAGCTGGATCGGGTAGAGCTCAAGGCGCTGCTGGATGTGCATTGGAGTTCGCAGAAGTGGTTTGCGCAACGTGCTGCGTTTCACTCGATCTTGTGGCCGCTCGACGCGCCTGCGGATTCGGCACGAGCGTTGGCGCCTGATGGCAGCAGCGCCTACCCAGCCGAGGTGTATTTCATCGTGATGTGCTCGTCAAATGCATCGGTGGTGACGTCGCTTCCAAGCCCGCTGACTCTCGTGGCGGATCGCGAAAATTCGGTGTACGCAGAGTGGTCTCGCACCTACAAGGAAAACGCGGCGTTGCACGTAGAGATTGCGGCGCTCAAAGCGAGCGTTGCGGCGGCTCAAGCTCCAGCGCTGCCCGCTCCTGAGCGATCTTGGTGGGTGCGCTGGCTGAGCCGCGTTACGGGCCAATGAGTGAAGCACCGAGCCGCTTGATCGAATCGCTGCATCGCGTTGGCGCGAAGGGTCGCGCTCGTTTGCTATTTGTCTCGCATGGTTGGGGCGGCGGGGTTGAACGGCATGTGAGCGAATTGATTGCGTCGCTGCTGCCGCAACTCGATGTCATGCTGCTCCGCTCGATGCCGCAGGGCCGTGCTCAATTGAGTTGGCATACGAACGAAGGCACAACGCCACTCACTACAGCTCACCCCGGCGACATGAGCGCCGAGCTCGATGCGCCAACGGTTAACACCTTGCCGCGCTGGATCGCTGCGTTGACGCCACTGAATTTTTCGCGGGCACACTTGCACCATGTCGATGGTTGGTCGCGCGAGGTGCTCGATCTGCTAGAAGCGCTGGGTGTCCCCCTCGACGTTACGCTGCATGATTATTTCGTTTTGACGCCGCGCTATCACGTGTTGGATGAATTGCCTGCGTCGGCGGCAGACCCTGTTGCTCCGAACGCAAAATGGGGCATCACTGAGTCGGCATGGCGCGAGCGGTTCGATCAGTTTTTGCGACGTTGTGAGCGCATCATCGCGCCCTCAGAGGATGTTGCGAATCGGGTGATGCGCTATACGCCGGGCTTGAAGATTGTGGTGTGGCCGCACTTCGAGTCAGCGGTCATCATCCCATCTACGGTGAAGGTGGCCTTGCTCGGTGCGCTGTCGGTAGAAAAGGGGCTTCGCGTGATGGAAGCGGTGGTGAGCCAAGCGCTGCAAAGTGCACCGCAGCTGACCGTGCGCTTGATTGGTCATGCGGCTGAGCCGCTGCCATTGGGCGTGACGGCAACGGGCAGTTACCGCGATGAAGCGCTGGGTCGCCACCTGGCCGATGAGCGCGCTGATGTACTCTGGTTTCCGGCGCAGGTGGCCGAAACGTTTTCCTACACCATGAGTGCAGCGATGGCGACGGGTTTGCCGATCGTTGCGAGCGCTGTCGGGGCACTACCCGAGCGACTTGGTGGTTACCCACGCGCGACATTGCTTCCCCCCGATGCGACGGCAACGGCGTGGATTGACGCGCTGCTCGCAAGTGCGAACACAGGCCCCGCACGTTCGGAGTCGCGCACCGTGCCGCGAGTTGAGCTTCGCGACTATCTGAGTCATTACACCGCGCCGCTCGTTGCCTCATCGCACGGCAAAGCAAACGCGAACGCGTCAATACTGATTGACCTATTGGCGCTCCCGCTGCCGAAACTCCCCGTGAAGCATCGCGCCGTGCTCGATTTGTTTCGAGTGGGTGTGCACGGCGGTCATGGCGAATCGCTGCGTGAAGTTGAGCACCGGCTTGAGGCACTGCCAAAGGGCGAGGCGTTTTTTGTAGGGGCGTCTGAGGTCGTTGCGCTCGAAACTTCGTTGGTGCAATCGCAGCTCGCTCACCAAGCCGACGTAGAACGCTACCAAGCGTTGGGCGTCGAAGCGACGGCGCACATTGAGCATCTTGAGGAAACCCGTGCGGCCCTGACTGACGCGCTCGATTCGCTAAACGCCGAGCACGGGCAGCTCGCTAAGCATTACCAGCAATTGCAAGATCATCATCAGCAAATCCTCGCGAGTCGGTCATGGCAGCTCACGCGTCCGCTACGGGTGGCCGCGCGAGCGTCTAGGCGTCTGGTGTCTATCTCGAAGCATGCCACGCACTTGGCATTGCACTCACCTGACCTGGCGGCACGGCTGCTGCGACTTTACCGACGAGGCGGCCTGCGCGGTCTCTGGGCACGATCACTCGTTGAGTTTCGTCGCGCGGAACCCGCTGCATCAGCAGACGAAAAAGTGACTCATGCGATGCTCACCGCAGCGGCTGAGATTGCAGATTTAGTGGTGTCGAGCTCGGCCGCGCCCGTCGTGTCAATCGTGATTCCAGTCTATGGGCAGCATCGCACCACCTTCGCCTGCATCAAAAGCATCGCAGAACACCCACCGAAACTCGCCTTCGAAATCGTTATTGGTGACGACGCATCGCCCGAGCCCGCAGCCACTGCGTTGGCGCAAGTCAAAGGTATCCACATCATTCGCCATGCTTCCAATCTTGGTTTCATTGGCAATGTGAACACCACGGTTGGCGCAGCCCGGGGGCAGTGGTTGGTAATTCTCAACAACGACACCATCGTCACGCCCGGTGCTATTGATGCGCTCATCGAGATCTTTGCCCAGCATCGCAACGTCGGCATGGTGGGCGCGAAGCTCTTAAACCGGGATGGCAGCTTGCAAGAGGCGGGCGGCATCATTTGGCGCGATGGGTCGGGATGGAATTGGGGCCGCAACGAGCGAGCGAGCGACCCACGTTTCAACTTCGTTCGAGACGTTGACTACTGCTCGGGCGCAGCGCTGGCGATTGAGCGTGCGCTGTTTGCGGAGATGGGTGGTTTCGATACGCACTTTGCACCCGCGTACTACGAAGACACTGATCTGGCGTTTCGTTTGCGAGCGCGGGGTCTGCGGGTGCTCTACCAACCCGCTAGCGAAATTTTGCATCTAGAGGGCGTGAGCCACGGCCGAGACGAGTCGGTGGGTGTGAAAGCGTACCAAGCGGTCAATGCGAAAAAGTTTTTTGAGCGCTGGGCGGAGACGCTTGCGACGCATCGCGCCAACGGCGAGCAACCCGAGCTCGAAGCGCATCGCAGCACGCGCGGCAATGTGTTGGTGATCGAAGCGTGCATGGTCACGCCCGACCAAGACTCTGGTTCGGTACGAATGCTGCACTTACTCGATATTCTTCGCGCTGAGGGCCATCACGTAACCTTCGTTGCCGACAATCTTGAGTACCGTGATCGCTACGGCGCAGCCCTCGAAGCGCATGGCATCGAGGTGCTCCACGGCACGTGGGCGGGTAGCGTTAAGCGAGTGCTGTCGCAGCGGGGCAGAACGCTCGACGCGGTCATCGTTTGTCGTCACTACATCGCCAGCAAACACATTGCCGATGTGCGTCGTTTTGCGCCTCAGGCACGTTTAATTTTTGACACAGTTGATTTGCATTTCCTGCGCGAAGAGCGTGAAGCGGCACTCTTGGGGAACGCTGGTTTGCAGCGTGGTGCCGCCAGCACGCGCGCCAAGGAATTAGCGGTCATCGCCCATGTTGATGTGACGATTGTGGTGTCGCAGGTTGAATTGGAATTGCTGAAATCCATCGCGCCGCAAGCGAAAGTTGAGATCGTTTCTAACATTCATCAACCGGCATCGCACGTTGCGGGTTTTGCTGATCGCAATGGCATTTTGTTTGTGGGCGGATTTCGCCATCCGCCCAATGTAGACGCGGTTCGTTGGTTCGCCACAGAGGTGGTGCCGCTACTTCGTCAACGTTTGCCGGGCGTGAAAACGACTATTGTGGGCAGCAACATGGTTGATGAAGTGTTGGCGCTGCAGAGCGGTGATGTTGATGTGGTGGGCTTTGTGCCGTCAACCGAGCCCTATCTGAATCAGGCGCGCGTATCGATTGCACCGCTTCGCTACGGCGCTGGCGTGAAAGGCAAAGTCAATGAGGCGATGAGCCACGGCTTACCCGTGGTGGCAACACCGTGCGCCGTTGAGGGTATGCACGTTCAGGTGGGTGAAGATGTTTTGGTGGCCGAGTCGGCAGAGGATTTCGCAGCGGCGATTGAGCGGCTTTACAACGATTCAAACCTGTGGCAGCGCGTGTCCGATGCCGGTCGGCAGAATGTGGCGAAGCACTTCTCCGCTGAAACGGTGACGCCGGTGATTCGACGTGTGATGGGCGGCAACGTTTAACGTGAAACGACGCGAATTGTGAACGGCGTTTGGCCAGCGATTTCACAGCCATTTCGCAGCTGTGGATTGAAATCTGTGTTCATCGGTGTAATCTGTGGCAAAAGAACGCCGGTCGACCGACTGAAGCCTTCAAAGGTTAAAGCGGCACACGGGTAGCAGCACTCAACAAAACTTCGCCACCCAATTCACCAGCAAATCAATCTGCCCATAGCTCGCCCCGACGAGCGCGAGCACGCCTAGCGCTGCGATCCATCGGAGCGCTGTGAGCCAAGTTCGTTTCGAGTTGGGCAAGTCCATCGCTCAATTTTAAGGCAGCTACACTCCTCGCCATGGATGCGTATCTTCAACACCAACAGGCGTGGCGCTGGCAAGTGCCGGAACTTTTCAACGTCGGTGCAGCGTGCCTACGTGCCGCTGCAACCTCAGAGACACGTGACCGTACCGCGATCATTTGGGAAGACGAAAGCGGTGCATCTGCCACGATCTCCTATGCAGCGCTTCAGCGATGCGCCAATCAATTCGCCAACGTTTTACGAACGCTCGGCGTGTCGGCAGGAGAGCGTGTTGCGATTTGTTTGCCGCAGCGCATCGAAACGGCCATCGCGCATTTGGCGATCTATCAGCTCGGCGCGGTTGCGGTGCCGCTCACTGTGCTCTTTGGTGCGGACGCGATTGAATATCGATTGAGCAACGCCGAATGTGTTGCGGCTATTTGCGATGATGCATCGCTCGCCAATGTGCAGCGTGTTCGCGGCGCGCTGCCAAAGCTCAAGCACGTTATCTCCTGCGCAGGTGCTATTGCAGCGACCGATGCGCTCGATTGGAATTCGCTGATGGTTGACGCGAGCGACGCGTTCACACCCATTCAAACGCTTGCCGACGACCCCGCACTCATCATCTACACGAGTGGCACCACCGGCCCGCCCAAGGGCGCTTTGATTCCGCATCGAGCGATGCTCGGCAACTGGTCGGGCTTTTTGTATTCGCACAATCTACTGCCGGAGACGCTACCGGCGAAAGGCGAGCCGTTTGTGTTTTGGTCGCCCGCTGATTGGGCGTGGACCGGTGGCCTGTGGGACGCGCTGCTGCCGACGCTCTTTGGCGGCGGCACGATCGTTGGCTACCGTGGTCGCTTCGATCCAAAGCGAGCGTTTGAGTTGATGGAAAAGCATCGCGTGGTCAGCACGTTTCTCTTTCCTACCGCGCTCAAAATGATGATGAAGGCCTATCCTTCGCCGCGCGATCATTTCAAGCTTAATCTGCAATCGATCATGAGCGCGGGTGAAAGCGTTGGGCAAACGGTGTTTGATTGGTCGCAGCAAGCGCTGGGTGTAACGCTCAACGAAATGTTTGGCCAAACCGAGCTCAACTATGTCGTTGGCAATTGCAGCGCGCTCTGGCCCGCCAAATCGGGCAGCATGGGGCGCGGCTACCCGGGGCATCAAGTCACGATCATCGACGACGACGGCAACCCACTCAACGCCGGAGAAACAGGCGACGTTGCGGTGCATCGCTACGACGTTCACGGCGATCTCGATCCCGTGTTTTTTCTCGGCTACCTTGGCAACGCTGCGGGCACGGCCGCCAAGTATTCGGGCGATTGGTGCCGCACCGGGGACATGGCGCGGCTCGATGCGGACGGCTACCTTTGGTACGAAGGCCGCAGCGACGACGTAATCAAAAGCGCAGGCTACCGAATTGGCCCGGCAGAGGTGGAGAGCTGCCTCATTCAACACCCCGCCGTCGCCATGGCCGCCGTCATCGGCAAACCTGACGAAGAGCGCGGCGCAATCGTCAAAGCGTTTATCGTGCTCGCAGCGAATGTTGAAGGCAACGACGCTTTGCGCCAAGACTTAGCGCAACACGTTCGCGGCAAACTCGCGCCCTACGAATACCCGAAAGAAATCGAATTCGTGACCGAGTTGCCGATGACGACGACGGGTAAGTTGCAACGTAAGGTGTTGCGAGAGCGGGAAATCAGCCGCGCTCCCTCTTAGCCGCATGCCTTGGCAGGCCAGAACCGCTATTTCATCTGCTTCGGTGGCGCGTGAATCGCTGAGGCGACAGGACGCGGTCCGAGCGCTTGCGGCGGAAGCGTGATTGCCATGGTGGGGCTACCGGCTCGGATCGCGCCGGCAGTGGCTGCGGCCGCGTTTTTTGCGGCTTGAGGCGCAGTCTCTACGCATGACGAGCCGGTGCAGCAGTAGAGTTTCCCGCCGCTGCAACGCACGCCTTCGGTGCGGCAGGCGTAGAGTTTGTCCTTGTCAGTTGCTTCGCTACCGCTGCAGGCGTGAGTTGCGTTGCGGTCGATGGTATTGGCAAAGCTCGGCGTGCTGATGGCGCAGAGCGCCAATGCGATGACTGCGAAAGCGCGATGAAAAGCCGAGCGAATGTGGTGGCGAGAGTGAGCGGCGAGCGTGGTCATGGCTATTCCTTGGTGATCGGGCGGTGTTCGTTTGGCGCAGCATCGGGCGCGTCGAACGCTCGGTCTGCATGAGTGAAAACGAAAACGGATCGGAAAAAGCGACAACCGTCGCCGAAGTTCGTCGGCGGTGCACGCGCGACGGCTAAAGCGCCGAAACCTCGTGCGCTGGGGCTCCCGAGGTTGCCCACTGCGCAAACTCATCCCTTAGCCGTTCACTCTCGGCCACGGCCTTGTTCCACACCGCCACACGGGTCGCCAAATCGTTGCCGTAGCGAGTGAAATCCGTGCGATCGGGAATCTTGCCGTTGGGTAGGGTTTTGATCCACTCGGGGTTGGGGGCCAGCACGATCACGTCATCGAGAAACGGGGTCGAAACGTGTCGCCATTTGAGCGATTT
Organism: Betaproteobacteria bacterium; assembly: GCA_013298455.1. Lineage (GTDB taxonomy): Bacteria > Pseudomonadota > Gammaproteobacteria > Burkholderiales > Casimicrobiaceae > Casimicrobium. Next base: position 8,202 of record JAAFHR010000093.1, read on the forward strand.
ATCAAGCCAGCCGGGGACGATAGCGCGTTGAAAATGCGGGTAGAGGACGACGCCGTCACCCGCGCCCTCTGCGCCGCCACACGCCGCTCGGTAATCCAGATGCAGGTGGTAATCAGTGATACCGCCGTCCCAGTAGGCGCCGCGCGGTGCGCCGGGGATGTCGTGCACCGCTTTGAGTAAGAAGGGGATGGAGCATGACGCTTGCACGGCTTGGGAGAAGTTGGCCGCGTTGAGTCCGTAGCGGCGAGTGCGGTAGTCGTTGGCGGCGAAGGGGAGCGGTGCGGCTTGCGCGGAGAACACCGCGCGCTCGATCCACGCACCCATGGCCTTCCGAGAGAGCGCGTTGGTCAGGTAGGCGCCCAAGTAGCCGATGGGCGAGCGAAACCGGGTGTCTCTGCCCAGCAGATGCCGCCCGCGCGAGGTGACCACGTGCAGCCGGTAGCGTGGATGATTCAGGATCGATTCGACGTGCTTGGAAAAGGTGGCATCAATGCCCGCGCCGAAGCGCTCGCTCACGAATTCGGCGCTGGGGCGCTTCTTTCCGGGCGGCACTTCGTAGTGCTGATGAATGTAGTCGTGTTGAAGTTTTTCGAGCGCCGCAACGGGGTCGGGCAGACACGCCGCCGCCATGCGCCAAGCGCCAATGGATGCGCCGATCAGATCGACGGGCTGCGAGGATTGCGGCAACCATTCGCCAAAGATGAAGCGATCAAGCGGCAGGAGCGTCAAGCCCTTGGGGCCGCCCGCTGCGGCAGGAATCGCTCGAACGTCAGCAGGCGTGAGTCCGCGCTCACTGATCCGGGCGAGGGCGCGACGACCGGCGTAGATGTTTAGGGCTTTCATGGGGAAGGGATGGGTGGAGCGGAATCAATCAGCTATCGCTGTGTAGGCCAATAGATTTGTGGGGTACAACAAATTTTAATGTTAGATCGAAAACATCGTAAAACAGTCGCAATCCCTCAATTCATATGGCATTGGAAGATAAAGCGCAATGGGTTGAACAGACCGCCCGTACGAAATGCTGAATTGAGCTTGTGACGTTACGCGAAGTGAATTTTCGTTGACGCGGATTGCGCAGATTTCGCAGATGAACGCAGATTATTTCTTCTGATCATCAACAGGGCTCAGGTTGACGTATGTCATCCTGAACAGAGCGAAGGATCACTGCGTACAGCAAAGGCGCTCTGGTGGAGAGAAACGGTTGCATGGTGACAATACTGTTCGCTTGCGGCCCTGCATTCAGGTTTTTTGCTGCAGATTTCACAGATTACGCAGATTTTTCATGGCTGCGTTGGCGTTCATCTGTGCAATCTGTGAAATCTGTGGCTAAAAATTCTTTGGCGAACAGTGTCGGATGCATGGTGATGTTTCGCTCTGCTCAACATGACGGAGCCCCCACTGCAGTTGCGTCTGGGGGATGTTGAGAATCGGTTAATTGTTTTGCTCAGTCGAGCCATCGCTGAGTTTAATCTGCGTAAATCTGCGGCATCTGCGAAATCTGCGTCAAAAAGGTCGTGAACCTTCCCTCACTGCAAGCTTGGTTGCATTGCAAGCGGTCTCGGCCAAGTCAGCAGCATGTGTTGCAAGAAGCTGAACGTACGTACAGCAAACGCACTCCGATCCAACGGCCGCTGCGCTACGATTGACGCATGCTTCGCGCCCTCTACGTCGATTTCAACAGCTACTTTGCCTCGGTTGAGCAGCAGCTGCGCCCGGAGCTGCGTGGCAAACCGGTGGCGGTGGTGC
>JAAFHR010000094.1 GCA_013298455.1 Betaproteobacteria bacterium
AAATCTTGTTTTGACGGTAGCAGCTTGCCCACTTTCGCGGTGAACACTTCGCGAGCTTCGCCTTTTTCGAGGTTGATCAGAATTTCACCGATACCAAAAATGCCCATCGCAACTGCAACGAAGCCGATGCCGTCGGTCAGCTCCGGAACTTCGAAACTGTAGCGCGCAACGCCGGAGTTGACGTCGGTGCCGACCAAGCCGAGCACCACGCCCAACACGATCATTGCAATGGCTTTGAGCACCGAGCCATGCGCCAACACCACAGCAGCGATAAGGCCGAGCACCATCAAAGAGAAGTAATCCGCAGGACCGAACTTAAGCGCTGCCTCTGAAAGCGGTGGCGCAAACGCAGCGACTAGCAGCGTTGAGAACGATCCCGCGATAAACGATCCAATCGCCGCCATGCCAAGCGCCGCACCCGCTCGGCCTTGTCGTGCCATTTGGTAGCCGTCAAGCGCTGTGACCACTGATGACGACTCGCCCGGCAAGTTCACCAAAATCGCAGTGGTGGAGCCACCGTATTGCGCGCCGTAGTAAATACCGGCGAGCATGATGAGTGCCGACACCGGCGGCAGCGCGTAGGTCGTGGGTAGCAACATCGCGATAGTTGCTACGGGGCCAATGCCTGGCAACACGCCGATCAACGTGCCGAGCAGGCATCCGACCAGCGCGTAGAAAATATTTTGCAGCGTGAGCGCAACGCCGAAGCCCAGGCTCAGATTGGCTAAGAGGGTGGTTAATGCATCCATCAATTAGCTCCAGGGGAAAAGTTTCATCTGAAGCTTTAAGCCCCACACGAACACAGCAGCGCAGAACAAACACATGATCACCGTGATCATTGCCAGCTCGCGATAGTTTTTGTCGTGGGCTGCGATCCCTGAAATGAAGGTCAACAAAATGATCGCTACGATCATGCCCAAGGGCTGCAGTACGGCACCAAAGAGCACCACGGCGAGTGTCAAGATAAACACCGGCTTCCACGTCCAGCCGATGCCGTCACTGGCGGCCGCTTGGGCTTGATTTTTGAGCCCGATGGCAGCGATCAGCACACCGAGCGCGGTCATCATTACGCCCAAGATGCGCGGGAAGTAACCCGGTCCCATGCGCGCGGCGGTGCCCATGGTGTAGTTGTACGCCCCGACCGTGAATATCACGCCAATAGTGATGAACATCAATCCGGCGAGCAGATCTTTGTTCTTTAAGTACTGATTCAAAATGAATCCCCCAGAGTTAACGATGCAAAACGATTATCTGTACGCTTGCTGTCGACTGAGCGAATCAAAGTGCTTGCCAAGTTGCGGCAGCAACGCGCGCAATAAAAAAGCCACCCGAAGGTGGCTTTTTTCTGCGTGGCGACGCGGTGTCGCCGGGCGTCGCGCGGTTACTTCACGCCAGCTTTCGTGCGCAAATCAAGGAGGTGCTTCTCGATCACTTGACCTTGCAAACGCTGGGCGATTTGTGGCTTTACTTCTTCGTACGGCGGTGCCTTTGCTTCGCGCACGTCTTCGAGTTTGATCACGTGAAAACCAAACGGGCTCTGCACGGGCTGCGGTGTGTACTTTCCCTTTTCGAGCGCCACAAGCGCATCAGCAAACGGCTTTACGAAATTCGATGGCACGGCCCAATCCAAATCGCCGCCATTTTCTTGTGAACCCGGATCCTTCGAGCTTGCCTTGGCGATCGCTTCGAAATTGCCGCCAGCTTGCAGCTGCTTGATGATCGCTTCGGCTTCCTCTTTCTTTTCGACGAGCACGTGGCGAGCGCGGAACTCTTTGTCGCCCAAACCTGCTTTGATCGTGTCGTACTCTTTCTTCAAAACGTCTTCGCCAACGGGGCTCGATTTCAAGACATCAGCAATGTAGGCGCGAATCAACACTGACTCTGATGCAACGAGCATCTGCGTTTTGGTGTCGCCGTCTCGATCAATGCCCTTGGCCTTCGCGGCGCGCACGAAGAGCTCACGGTTGGTTAATTCATCGCGCAGAAATTCGCGAAGTTCGGGCGTGTCGGGCTGACCTTGCGCGACACGCTCTTTCACGATCAGATCGAGCTGGGCTTGCGATACCAAATCGCCACCCGCGGCTTTTGCAGCGCCTGGGGCGAGCGTTGGGGCGGGGGCTGCGGGTTTCTTCGCTGGCGCTTGAGCTAGGGCTAGGCTCGAAGCCAACGCGGCGACCGCAGCAGTGATCAACAGTTTTTGTTTTTGCATGACAGATTCCAGAAAGGTGAAAAGTGAAAAGTAATAAGGAAGTCGAGGAACTAATCTTCGTTGGGCGCCTTGGTGATCAATGCCAGTGCATGAATCCGATTCGGCATCAGATCAGCCACCAGTTTGTACACCGCACGATGTCGCGCCACGGTCGATAACCCGCTAAATTGCTCTGACACGATTGTCGCCGATAAGTGCCCGCCGCCCGTGTTGCCCGCGTGCCCAGCGTGTGCGGCGGAATCGTCGGACACCTTAGCGGATAAGGCGTTGAGCGGTTTGATACGCGCTTCAAAAAGTCGCACTAGATCGTTCAAGGCTTTGACCCCGCGTCGGATGAGCGGTCTGCGCTGGCGGGTACATCGTTAGCAGCGGCGGTGGGTTCGCTGATGTAGCGCGACAAAAACAGCACGTTGCCGATGGTGAACACAAAGAAGATTCCCATCGCCCACCACACTTTGAAATTGACCCAGGCGTCAAGGCTAAATTGTGTGGCGACATAGGCGTTAAGCGCTGCCATGAATGCGAAAAACACGATCCAAGACCACGTCACTCGCGTCCAGACCGCAGCAGGCGCTTCGATATTGGCTTGCTTGAATAGCACGCCAATCCAGTTTTTCTTGAGTACGAGTTTGCCAAAGAGCAGCGTCAATCCCAGCACGGCGTAGAGCGCGGTGGGCTTCCATTTAATGAATACTTCGTCGTGGAGCAGCAGCGTTGCCCCACCAAAAATCACAATGATCGCGAGCGACACCCACTGCATCGAGGTCACTTTCTTGGTCACAAACCAGGCGTAGAGAATCGCGAGGATCGACGCGACAATAGCCACGCCAGTGGCGAAGTAAATGTCTTTGAGCTTGTACGCCACGAAAAACAGGATGATCGGAGCGTATTCGAGGATAAATTGCATAACTCGCGATTTTACTTGCGATAGCGCCTTGTCTGGGCCGCTCAGCGCACCGCCCCCGGAGCGCTATGTCGGGTAGCGCTGATCGAATTTTGACCAATCGAATGTGGGGCCGGGATCAAGTTTTCGCCCAGCGGCGATTTCACTATGAGTGGTCACGGCCACGTCGGGATACTGCGCGTTGATGTCGGACAAGAGCGCATTGAGCGCGCCGTACTGTTCATCAGTAAATGGCTCGATTGCATTCCCTTCGAGCTCGATTCCGATGGAAAAATCGTTGCAGGCAGATCGGCCGCGCCATACGGAAACACCTGCGTGCCACGCTCTCTCCCGAATGCTTGCAAACTGGATCGTTTCGCCGTCACGTCGGATGAAAAAGTGGGCCGACACTCTGAGTGACGCCAGCGCTTGGAGCTCGGGATTCTCTGAGTCGCCAAGCTGATTGAGAAACAACGCCTCGACGGCTGATCCTGCGAACTGGTTCGCGGGGAAACTGATGTGATGCAGTACGACAAGCTCGATCCGAGCGCCGTCGCTTCGTTGATCGACGTTGGGGCTGTCAAGGCGTCGTGTGCCAATACGCCAGCCCTCCGCCCAGCGCGGCCCGTCACTCATCCTCAACGGTCATCCCCAGGCGCTCTAAACGGTAGCGCATCGAGCGAAAGGTGATACCCAGAAGCTTGGCCGCCTGCGTGCGGTTGCCGCGTGTTTGGGCGAGGGAAAGCTCGAGCGTTTCTTTTTCGCTGCGATCCAAAAAGTCTTGTAGCGGCACCCGCCCGGCGAGCCCGCCGCTGGCTTGCGTGCCCGCTGAAGCGGCGTTGGCACCGCTGGCCGCCTTGGTCACTGGGTTATCGTCAATCGTGAGGCGCAAGTCCGCCGCAGTGATTCGCTCGGGCGAATCGGCAAGCGCCAACGCGCGTTCCAAAACGTTTTCCAGCTCCCGAACGTTGCCCGGAAAGCTATATTGGGCAAGGGCTTGCACGGCGTCAGGCGCAAGTGTTTCCGAGCCACCACCGGAGAGTTTCCCGATGATTCGACCCGCGATGACCGCGATGTCTTCAGGTATTTCACGCAGCGCGGGCATCGCGACCTGCAACACATTGAGTCGATAAAACAAGTCTTGCCGAAATTGACCCGTCTGCACCAAGTTGCTTAGGTTTTTATGTGTGGCGCTCACGATTCGCACATCGATCTCGTCTTCGGCCGTGTTGCCTACTTTTCGGACTTTGCGCTCCTGAATGGCGCGGAGTAATTTCACTTGCAAGGAGAGCGGCAAATCGGCCACCTCGTCGAGAAACAGCGTACCGCCCGAGGCGGCTTGAAAGAAGCCATCTCGATCCGATTCAGCGCCCGTGAACGCACCCTTTCGGTAGCCAAAAAATTCGCTCTCCATGAGGTTTTCCGGAATGGCACCGCAGTTAACCGCGATGAACGGTCCTTTGGCGCGCGGGCCCTCAGAGTGCAGGATGCGGGCAGCGAGCTCTTTGCCAGTGCCCGATTCGCCGTGTACATGGACTGGCGTTTGTGTTTTGGCGAACTTGGTGAGCATCAAGCGAAGCGCTTCAATCGTGGAGGACTCACCCACCAATGGCAGCGCCTTGCTACGTCCGTCGTTTCGCATCGCAGTTGCAGCGGCAGGTTCTGCACGGTCGGGCACGCGAATGGCTGATTTCACCAAGGTGCGCAGTTGGTCGAGTGACACGGGTTTGGCGAGGTAATCAAACGCGCCAGCCTTGAGCGCGGCCACGGCGTTGTCGGCATTGCCAAACGCAGTAATCACAGCACAGGGCAGGTCAAGACCCTTTTCCGCGATAGCAGCCAAGACGTCGATGCCTGTGCCATCGCCCAATTGCATATCGGTCAAACAGAGGGCGTAGCTGCCCCGATCAAGGGCCAGAAGCGCCTCTTGGTAGCTATCAGCGGTGATGACTTCGAGCCCCAATTTCGTCAGCGTTAGGCGCATTAACGTCAGCAGGTCCGGTTCATCATCAATCACCAGCACACGCGATGCAACGATTAGTTTTTTAGCCATGGCACGATGTTAGTTTGATGATGAATTTGAGCGTTTAGCTCAAGGCTAGCGGTAATTCGAGCACGAAGCGCGCGCCCACGACGGTTTGGCCGAGCCGCACGCTGCCGCCGTTGGCCTGAGCCAGTTCGCTTACAAGGTAGAGCCCCAGTCCGGTACTTCCGCTGCCGCTAAAGAACGGCTCAAAGATCTTGTCGCGCATGGCTTTGGGTACGCCTGCGCCGTCATCGATCACCGCGATCGAGGCGCGCTGCGTTTCGGTGCTTGAAGACACGACGATACGAACGCTCGCAGTCAACTTCTTCGAATGCCGCCAAGCGTTTGAGAGTAGGTTGATCAGCATTTCTTCGAGATGGCCGCGATCTACACGCACCGAGACGTGCCCACCATCGGCCAGCTGAAAGCCGTGAGCGGCGGCAAGCGTTGGTGCCAACTCCTCCGTGCATTCGTGGACAAACGCTCTGAGCTCTACCACCACGGGTGTGCCTCGGTCTCGCCGCCCTAGTAGCGATACGTCTCGCACGATTCGATCAATGCGCTCGGTGTTTTTATCGATCATGGCGGCCAGCGTAGCCGCTTGCGGAATATCTCTGACTTCCTCGCCTATGAGCTGTGCGGCCTGCTTGATCGCCGAGAGCGGGTTTCGAATTTCGTGCGCGATACTCGCCGAAAGCCGACCGAGCGCGGCGAGCTTGATCTGTTGCGCCTCCGCCTGCGCTGCGTCCGTGTCTTCAAGAAAAATCAACGTGCCGTCGCGCTCCTGTAGATCGATGGGCGTCATCCGGGGCGTGAGCGTTTTGGTTTTGGCGACGCCGGTTTCGCCTTCGGCTGCGTCGTTGTGCACCAGCCGGATGGGCGAGGTGTCAATCGTGCTGCCGTGTTGAAAAAAACTACGCCAGCGGGCCCCGAGTGTGGGGGCGATATCGTCTAGAAATTGTTCGCCGCTCATGGCTGCCTCGTCGCCTGTGAGCCAGCGTCTGGCTTGCGGATTGGCCATGATGATTTGCCCCCTTGAGCCAACGACGAGCACGCCGTCCTTGAGCTCACTGATCACGAGCTGATTGACCTGCGCCATGCGTCGTACGTCTTCACTTCGTAGCTCTGCCAAAAGCTCCGACTCTTCAGCGCTGCTGCCAAGAAGCATGCCCACGGCTGTGAGCAAAAAGTAGCCCGCTCCGACCACGCCAGCTTGGGTGAGGGCGGTCGTCGAGCCGCTGTGCAGCAAGCCCTCAAGGGTGAGGAGGGCAATGGTTGCGAGCGCTGCATGCGCCAGCGCCATACGGCTTCGGTAGAACCAACCATGGGCAGCGGCAATGGGCAACAGGTAGGCGGCGTAAACGGTCACCGAAGTCCCTGACGCAGCGATCACCACGGCCACAAAGCACAAGTCGATCACCAGCTGCGCCAATAGCAGCGAGCTGATGCGCCCCTCAAACCGTCGAAACGTAAACAGACTCACCAACGACCATGACGCATAGGCAAATGTTGCCGCGTAAACAATCGAATCAAAGCCGGAGCCCAGTGCAAAGAGCGCTAACGCGGCAGCTACGACGCAACGATAAAGCGCCAATAAGCGCAATACGCGAATCGTCGTGTCACTCGATAGATCACCGATCTCGGTGGGCTGCACATTGAGCGCGCGCAGTTTTTCGATAGATTTCGCCTGTCGCTTTGTGCGCTGAATCGTCGATGGACGCGTGCGAGTTTGCGTGTTAGCCATGCCAGTGGTGAGCCGACGTCTGCTGATCAGCCGCGACGCGAACAATCGGGGTCGGTACAGACCCAACCGAGCGCCTTTCGGACCGCCGTGGATTGCGGAATGTAGCTGGCGCAGCGACCGCATTTCACCATTGAATCAGTCGCCTTTGTGTCGTCGCGGTCGGCGCGCTTCTTTTTGTTAACTTCGGCCTCATCGTCTCGCGCGTCTTGCCGAGATTTGTAGACCGAGACCATCCGAAGCGCGAGGAGCACCAGAAAAAAAACGACAATCCAAAAAATGACCTTACCCAATGAAACGTTCCGTCGCTCGGCGCATAAAAATGGTAAGTTTCGAGTCTAGCAGCCTGTAGCCATTTTTCTGAGGACACTCCATGAGCAAAGCCAATTCTTCCTCTGCCACCGAACCATGGGCCGCATGGGCTGAATCATTTCAAAAGTTGATGGCAAATCCTGCCAATCTCAACCCGTTCTCTGGCGTGCCGGGCGTGGCATCGATGCCGGGTATGACAGGATTGCCAGGTATGGCGGGCTTTCCAGCGATGCCCGGCATGCCAACACCCGACGTGGCTAGTCTGATGAAATCGATTGACCCTGAGGAAATTAATCGACGGATCAATGATTTGCGTGCGGTGGAGTCATGGATGAAGCTATCGCTCTCGACCCTTGAAATGTCGATCAAAACGATGGAAATGCAGCGCGACGCATACGCCTCGTTCAGTAAGTTTCGCGAGACGGCGCAACAGACTAGCCAAGCCGCTACCGACGCGATGGCCCGCAGCATGGGAGCCGCCGCGAAGTCGGCGAAACGCAACAGTCCTAGAGCCAAACCGGCCGCACAACCCGCGCGAAAGCGCCGAGCAGCGAGCCGCTAGGGGGCTTTTGCATGCGGCAGGGTGCCGCTGAGCCAATAGGCACTTCGCGATGAGGCTGCGCCCGTTCATCGGATCTGTAGTGTTAAGGCCAGCAGCCGGTCGATTGCAAGCAAAACCGAACGCGGCAGTTACAGGCCCCGCTGAACGCGCGGCTGCTGCGTTCCGCGTACAAGTGAACGCCGTCGCGCATCGTTCGCTGTGCTTACAATCAAACGAGGAGGCAACATGACAACGCTAGATTCTCAAAGACCTTGGCTCGCTCAGTATCCTGCGGCGATAGCGCCTGAAATCGACATGAGCGGCGTTTCGAGTTTGGCCGAAATGGTCGAAATGGCGATGAAAGAGCACGCGTCACGAGTGGCGTTCCACTGCGGCGGCTCCGAGTTCAGCTACGCTGAGTTGGACCGGTTGAGTGCCGCGTTTGCAGCGCATCTCCAGGCGCACGGTTTCAAACGTGGCGATCGATTCGCCCTCATGATGCCCAATGTTTTGCAATATCCGATTGCGTTGATGGGCTGCCTGCGCTTGGGCGTCACGGTGGTTAACTGCAATCCTCTCTACACACCTCGCGAACTCGAACATCAGCTCAAAGACTCCGGCGCCAAGGGCATACTCGTTATTGAAAACTTCGCAAGCGTTTTGCAAGAGGTGATTGCGCGAACGGACGTGAAGCATGTTGTCGTTACGGGGCTCGGTGACCGGCTCAGTTGGTGGAAGGGGCCTGCGCTCAATTTTCTGGTTCGCCACGTCGCAAAATTGGTTCCAGAGTTTAGTTTTGGCGCCGCTATTCGCTTCAATGCGGCGCTCGCTGAGGGCGCTGGAAAATCGTTCACGCGTGAAGCGCTACACCATGACGATATTGCTTTTTTGCAGTACACCGGCGGTACCACCGGGGTCTCAAAAGGGGCGATTCTGACCCACAAAAACATCATCGCCAACGTGATGCAGTGCCGGTCGTGGCTCTTCGGTTTTCAAGAGGACAAACGCGATGAATGCATTGTGGCGGCGCTGCCGCTCTATCACATCTTCGCGCTGTCGGCGTGTACTTTCGTCTATGTGACTATTGGCGCGAAGATCGTCTTGATTACGAATCCCCGCGATGTTCCTGCATTCGTTCGCACCTTGAAGGAACATCGTTTCACGGTGCTGCCCGGTGTTAATACTCTGTTCACCGCGCTGATGAATCACGAAGACTTCGCATCGCTCGATTTCTCGTCGCTACGCTACGGTCTGGGTGGTGGAATGGCCGTGCAGCGCTCCACCGCCGAGGAGTGGCAACGTGTCACTGGCACCCCCTTAATAGAGGCCTACGGGCTTACGGAGACCTCGCCTGGGGCGACGATCAACGCGATTTCTGACGAGGGTTATAACGGCTCGATTGGGCTGCCCATACCCTCGACTGAAGTTCGCCTGCGGCGCGATGACAACTCATGGGTGGCGTTGGATGATTTCGAAAGCGCGGGCGAGATTTGCATCCGTGGCCCGCAAGTCATGCAGGGCTATTACAACCGGCCCGACGAAACGGCGAAGGTGCTCGACGCTGACGGCTGGCTCTCCACGGGCGACGTTGGAAAGATGGACGCCAAGGGCTTTTTCTACATCGTGGATCGCAAAAAGGACATGATCCTCGTTTCGGGATTCAATGTCTATCCCAACGAAATTGAGGGCGTGGTAGCGATGCACTCTGGCGTTCTAGAAGTCGCGGCTATCGGCGTTCCTGACGGCAAATCGGGCGAGGTGGTCAAGGTATTCGTCGTGCGCAAGGATCCAGCGCTAACGTCTGCCCAGCTCTTGGCGCACTGCCGCGAGCAGCTCACTGGCTACAAGGTGCCCAAATTCGTCGAGTTTCGAAACGAACTGCCGAAGACGAACGTCGGGAAGATTTTGCGACGGGAACTCCGCGACGAAGAAATCCGGCGCAAAGCGGCCGCGTGACGAAGCACTGCTTGGGCGTCAAATTTTTCAATATTTTTTCGATTTTTTTGTATTCGTTGACTAGTGGGGCTTAGAGCGACACGCTGCCTAAGTTTTGATCGTCTATTTGCTCGCTTTTTAGGCAAAAAAGTGGGTAAAAGGGAGTTGACGACTTGCGCGATAGAAATAGGTGTGACATAATTTCTGTCTTCGCTCGAGAAACAAATCGCTTGAAACTGTGTTGAACACGGGAACGATCTGGTTGTGAAGATTGAGAGAAGCCGCGAATTGGCGGGG
>JAAFHR010000095.1 GCA_013298455.1 Betaproteobacteria bacterium
TGCGAACGGCTGCAGCAGTACCAAGCCAACCGACGTTACAGCGGAACTCGCACTGATCGTGATGCACTAGAAAAGCGACTCCTTTCGATTCAAGCAGACGAGGAGAGCTTACGTACAAAGCGAGCAGCACTTCAACGGACGAGCCTCGAACGCGATCACGCAACGGCCAAACGCACCGAGAAACACAACGAGCTCATCGCATTGGGGGCAGGTGATCGCAACAGCGCGAACGTCGCTGACATCCTTGAAGAGGAGAACGCGCACCGGAGAAAGCTTGAGGACGCGGAGACTAAGCTCGCCGAAGCGCTGGGGGACGACCTGGCACTCAGCCTCATTCCCAATGAACTGACGCACGCCCTCAAGAAGCGGCTAGCTGGGGAGGCGCTTCTCGCAGAGTGGCACACAAAACGCGCGGGACTAGAACCCGATCGCGAACGGTTCTCAGATCGGTTGATCAGTGGGGAACCTTTCGCGCACATGCCTGCGGAATCCCAGTTGCAGGTGCTCCAAGCGGTGAAAGAGGCATGGGAGAGTTTGTTTTGGCCGCAGCCAGACGGTTGCGCGGGAGACATTGCCTTGCAATTTCTCACAGACTCGCAGCGCAGACGCTTAAGCGACGTGCTGGATCAACAACTATTGAGTACGTCGAAGTTGAGAAGCCTCCAAGAGGTTCGCAGCAAAGCTCTATCGGAAATTCGTCGGCTCACGAATCGAAGAATTCAGCTGCAGGGCGTGACAGAGGACGGCACGCTCAGTGCTCTAAATGACGCATTACGTGAGGTTCAATCGGATGTTGATCGGCTTAATGAGGAGTGCGGCGGCCTGAAGCGAGAAATTGACGCACTGGAGAAAAAGGTTCAAACCGAACGAGCTGCCTACGAACACGAGAACAATCACTACTTGGAGCAAGAGCCAAAGCAGTCTAGCGCCAGAAAGGCGGCCAAGGTCATTGAACTCGTGAACGAGCTCCTCCCGGCACTGTTTGCACTAAAAACTCAGTCACTCGCCAAAGCGGTCACCCAGCGATTCCATGAGCTCGCGGAGCGACGTTGGATCGAAAAGATAGAAATCACGCAGTCGGGTGAGGTGCGGATGTTTGATGTCGATCACAGGCCGCTCTCGCTAGACCTATCGGCTGGTGAGCAACAGGTGTTCGCTACTGCATTAATCGCCGGGCTTGGGGATCTATCGGGCTACAGCATTCCGCTAGTTATTGATACGCCGTTGTCTCGCTTGGCGAGCACTCATGTTGCGCGCGTACTTCGCTTCTGGCGATCTGATCCCAGCCGCCAAATCATTGTTCTGTCTCAGGATCGTGAAATCACTCCGGCCATAGCGGAAGAGCTGGAGCCTTTCATCGCAAAAACATACCTTTTGGAGACAGAGCAACGACCCGGTGGCTATTACCGAACCAGCCCCGTGGCCGACAGCTACTTTTCTTAGGGCAACTAACGATGAAGATTACCGAAGCGCTTCTCGCGAATTTCACGTCGAGCAGTGACACAAGAAATTTCTACAGAGACTTTTCGCGTTACTTGGGCATCACCGAGCAATACCGCTTGGCTCGGCTGGCGATCGGGCGCTCGATGAACGACGGCGTTGTGCCAGATCCAGCGGCAGACGCACGAGGCAATCCATTAAAAGGCGCGGTGCTGTTCGGCGCTGAAGAGGCCGAACACCTGCCTTGGCTCGCTCACATTTGCGAGCGCCTGCTGCAACGCTCTCTGCCTATCACGCTCGCAGCGCTACAAAGCTTTGTCCGAGACCACTGGCACCGCGGCTGCGCTTTGCTTCGCGCCGACTGGGAAACATCTGGCGAGTCTTATGATCGCTTCATTGAGATCCTGGCGCGGAGCGCCGCACTCCCTGACGATCTAACCCAGAAAGATGCGACGTTCGCGGACACCGACAAGCATTCCGATTTACCCAACGCCAAAGCGATTACGATCAAACTGGGGCACCGTGTTGACTCAGGTGAGGCGGTCGCTTGGACAATTAATGGCAGAGGCTACTCACCCAATCTCGCAATCATGGGACAAGCTGGGTCTGGGAAGACATTTGCCATGCTGGGTTTTTTGGCCGAAGTGCGTCGACAATCGCCAATCCCCGTCTTGCTCATCGACGCTGCCAAGGACGAACTCGCTGATAAGCCCGAGTTAGACAGTTTGAACCTTGAGGTGAGAAAGATACCGTCACAGCCAATGCCGCTTGACATCTTTCACGGCTGTGACATCTCCCAAGATGCCAGCCGTGACGCCGCTGTTGCCTTCGCGGAATCGCTGGACCGAGCACTCGCCGACACTGGATTGACGGCAAATCAGAAGCCGCGAGTCGTTGAGGCGTTACGCCCCTTGTTGTCGAAAAAAACTTCGGTCACGCTGCTCGATGTGCAGGCGGCGTTGAACGCGCATTACGAGGCGCAGGGGCTTAAGGAGGATCGCGTTCTTTCCGTCATGAAGACAATCAACTTCTACAAGCTGACGCAACCCGAGCTAAGTCCCGCCGATTTTTTTTCGAGCAGCTGGCTTCTGACTTTCGGGCGTGCGTCCGAAGACACCCGTCGCCTTACCGTTTTTCTGCTGTTCGATGCACTTGATCGCTATTTAAAGTCACTCCCTGAGGCGCCACTGGATGTTGATGGCAATCGCGCGATACGGATCATTTTGGCAATTGATGAGGCGCGACCGCTGCTGGCGGCACGTCACGCCGGATTGAGCAACCTTGTGCGAACCCACCGATCAAAAGGGTTGGTCGTGATGCTTGCCTCACAAAGCCCTAACGACTATGACGGTCAAACCGACGATTTCATGCAACAAATCGGGTTGCCGGTGTGCTTCAGGACGAATTCAAGCGCGAGCGCGGCGCTCAGCAACATGTTTAAGTCAAAAAAGGGCGTGAACTTTTCCTCGCTTCAACCCGGTCAATGCCTCACAGTGGTTGATAACGCGATGGCGCTGTTGAAGACCTACTGACCCCCGATTGCCCGCCAGCTGGGCGCTTGCGGTTAAGAAAACTGCAGGATAGATAGACACAGCATGACTACGTCAACTCTAGGAGCGCAGGCCATTTTGTCGCTTTAAGCGCCGGAATATGCCGGTGCTTATGTTGGAGCATTCGGGGGGCGCTAAGCATTCATTTCTCTGCAAGTGACCACCCTCACCTTAGCCCTCTCCCGCGCGCGGGAGAGGGGACTAAACCAGCGTGGTTTGGCGCGGATCGGTTGCTTGCGAAGGTGGCCGAGCAAGGACGGGCGTTGGCGGAACTGACGAGCGCGGCGCTACCGCTGGCAGACCCAACGACCAGCGCAGGGCGAACGTACAGAGAAGGCGCGATGGTTGATACCGTTGGCAAGGTGTTCGTCAATGCGACGAGCGGATTTGCCAACGTGCGCGTGGCGGTGTGGCAGCACACGATTGGTGGCTATCAGGTGTTGCACAAATGGCTCGATGATCGGCGCAAGGCGGGGCGCAGTCTGAGTGATGACGACATCACGCATTGGCTGCGCGTGTATGCGGCGCTGGAGGCGACGCAGGGCTTGATGCAACAGGTGGACGCAGCCATTGATGCGCACGGTGGTTGGCCGACCGAGGCGGATGGCGAAAAACTGGGCGGCGCGTTTTCGCTCAACCACCCACCGCCAGATGCCGCCACCCTCGCGGTGGAACGTGCGACGCTCGATCAGCAGTTGAAAGCGCAAAGGAAGTCGAACAAGGCGGCGGCAAAGAATGCGCAGCACCATGCGGCCTCTGCGACCACGGCGACCGGCGGCTTGCCCAGCACGATGAGCCTCTTCGGCGCGGATGCCGACCTTGATGATCTCGCGGCAGCAACAGGTGAAACGGGCGAACCCAACACCAGGCCAGAAGCAGGAGCAACACCACCCCCAAAGCCTGACGCCACCCCGGCTCGCGCTGCGGGTGGCACAACTTCATCAGCGGCCGCGTTACCGGCTCTGCGCATCGAGGACGTGAGCGACTGGGACATGATGTGCGCCGTCCGCGCGGTGCTCGCTCGCGACGGCGCATTGTCACGCGACGCGCTGATTCGCAACGTCGCGCACGAGCTGGGCTTTGCTCGCACGGGCACCAACATCGCAAGCGCACTCGACGACGCGATTCGCCGCGCCGTGCGCCGTGGCATTGCGCAGAATCAGGCGTATGAGCTCTCGCTCGTGGCACGCAACGTCGAGGGCTACGAGCGCGCGTTTCTCAAAGCGCATCTCATCAGCGTACTCAGCAATACATGGATGCCCAAAGCAGATGTGCCGACGGCCTTCGCCCGCATGCTGGGCTTCGCACGCACGGGCGCGGTGATCGAGGAGACTGTGTGGAACTTGATGAAGGCGGTTATCCGCGCGGGGGGTGCCGAGGTAGAAGGTCGCGGCGAAGCGGCGCGCTACCGCCGGGTGCGTCGGTAAACTTGTGAGATGGTTTTCCCACCCCGCCGCGCCGATACCCGAACCGCCTATCTAGCCCAAGAGGAGCATGTCACTACCCGGTTCGTTGACGAGGCGGGCGATACGAGCTTGTTCGCCAAAGGCGGCGCGCCCATCGCAGGCACGACTGGCTGCTCGAGATTTTTTGTCATCGGAAAGCTGGAGTGTCGGGACGTTGCGGCACTCGCGAGCGATCTCGATCAGCTGCGTATGGAGGTGACCACCGACCCGTATTTCAAGCGGGGTGCCATCACTTGATCCCGCTCGCGGCAAAACAGCGGTGCAGTTTCACGCCAAGGACGATCCCGGAGAGATTCGCTTTTTGGTTTTTCGCGCGCTTGCAAAACACGAGCTTCGTTTTGTGGCAGTGGTGCGCGACAAACTCAAACTGCTTGACTAAGCGCAGCAAAGGCGACGGATTGAACCCAAGTATCGATACGATCCGGCAGGTCATGAGCTCTACGATGAGTTGACAGGCACACTGTTTTCCCGCCTGCATGGGTATGGAGACCATCGGGTGGTGTTCGCCCAGCGCGGCCACAAACCCCGCTCGCACGCCTTTCGCAAGGCAATCAACACGCAAGATGCCGAAATCGAGCGTACGTTTGGGTTCAGGCGCCCTGCGCCAAAAGAGATCGTGTCTGGCTTTCCGAGGGAGCACGCTGGTTTACAAGCGGTAGATTATTTTCTTTGGGCGCTCCAGCGCTTTTATGAACGCGGTGAAGCGCGCTACCTTGAGTTCATTTGGCCGCAAACGCTTGAAATTTTGGATTTGGATGCTGACATTGAATCCCGCCGAGGCAGGGCGCCCGCGCCATTTCGCGTCTACGATAAGCAACACCCGCTAACGACGGATCGTCGGGCGGGTATTGGAAAGGGGGATCGAGAGATATAGGCTGACTCGGGTCAACTCACGGCGTGGAGCCGAATTTTTTCTCTCGACGAAGCCGATTATACGAAAGCGTCGCGAAGTTTGGTGCAAGTTTCGCAAGTAGCGAATTGAAGTTCACGACAGTAATTTTTTTACGACCGCTCGAATCGCTGCCGCTTCCCGATGCGGCGCGAAGTGCTGTGCGCGCTTGGCGGCGGCTCGGCAGAGGCGTTTGTAAAACGCGCTATCCGTTTCGATGCGCTGCATGAGTTTGGCGCAGGCGGCTGCGTCGCCGAGCGGGAAGTAGCCGGGGTAGTCGTCGCCGAGCATGCCTCGGTTCCCGCTGATGTCGCTGGCAATGACCGGTACGCCGCTGGTGATGGCTTCAACGATGACGTTGGCACCGCCTTCCATTTTGCTGGCAATGACCAAAGCGTGGGCGCGTTTGATGCGTTGGCGGGTGGCGGCGTGGCTGATGCCGCCGAGCCAGACCAAGCGCGGTTCGTCGCGCGTCACAACGGCCATGGTGTCCGTGTGATGTTGATCGAGCGCGTTGCCGATGTGGGTGAGGCGAATGCGGCTTTCGGCGGGCAAACTGCGGAGCGCGGTGATCGGCGTAAACGGATCTTTTTCATGCCGCAGATGACCGACTTGAACGATGTCAAAGCGCGTGGTGTAGCGCGGCGCGGGTTTGAGAAAGGCGGCGGATTGATAGACGACATCACACTTGGCGCGATGCGCCGCAGAGAGCTCAGCGAGCGCTGCGGGTTGCAACACGATCATCCGATCTGCCATGTCGAGTGATTGCTTGGAAAGCTCATCCTCGTGAATATCGCGGTAGACATCGGTGCCGGTTAGCGCGAGCAAGAGGCCACCGGTGGGCTGAACGAGGCGATAGTTCAACATCGATGCCGAAGAGCGCCGCGCGTGCAAGGTGAGCAAGACGTCAGGTAACGCGTCGCTCGCGGACCAACGCTCAACGATTTTGACCGCATAATCACGAGCAAGAAATCGAGCCCAGCGGGCGGCGGTGTGCCAGTTGCCGTTGTTGGCTTTGGCGTTGGCAGGAGAGACGATGACGACACTGGGTTTCACGACCGAACTATCGCACAGCGGCAAGCTCGATACCGGCGTTGCAGCTCGTTCGATGGATTCCACGGCGCTCGCATCGCAGCTCGTTCGACTGCGCGACTACCTGCGCGGTTTTGTGCGGCAGTTAACCGACTCGAAAATCAATCCGCCGGTCATCGCCACCCTCAATCCGCCGCTGTGGGAAGCGGCGCATGTGGCTTGGTTTGCCGAGTGGTGGTGTGTTCGGGATGCTTACAACACGGCGCTCGGCGACACGATTGCAGATCGCCCGTCGCTCTGGGACGGCTGTGATGCCTTTCTCAATTCGAACACGATTTCCCACACCGCGCGTTGGTCGGTGCCGCAACTCACTCGCGCCGCCACGCTCGATTTTCTGGATCGCTCGCTCGATGCAACGCTCACGCGTTTGCAGCGCGCCGAGCCGAGTGACGAAGCGCTTTATCCCTTTCGTTTGGCGATGTTTCATGAGGCGATGCACCTTGAGGCGATTGCGTGGTGCGCGCAAACGTTGGGGTGGCCGATGCCCGCGTGGGTGGATGAGTCTGCGATCAGCGCTGCCGGTCACCGAAGCACCGATGAGTTGCGCTTTCAAAGCACGTTGCTCGGCGGTCCGGTCAATGGCTTTACGTTCGACAACGAACGTATCGCACCGCGCCCGGCGCCAATCGCTACGCCGCTTTCAGGCCACTTGGTGACGAACGCTGAATTTGCTGCCTTTGTTGATTCAGGTGAATTTACTCGCCGACTTGGCACGCCGCATCCGATCTATTGGCGACGCGAATCGAGTGGCGCATGGCAACAACGTCGCTTCGATCAATGGATCGGACTTGCACCGGATGAGCCAATCGTTCATGTGAGCGCTATTGAGGCGGAGGCCTTCGCCACGCATCATGGGGTTCGTTTGCCCACCGAGCCGGAGTTGGCGAAATGGTTGACGCTGCCGAGTAGCAACGCTTGGCATGGCGCGGTGTGGGAATGGACATCGAGTCGATTTGCGCCCTACCCCGGCTTCACGCCAGATCGCTACCGTGAGTATTCCGCGCCTTGGTTTGACGGCCAACATCGCGTGCTCCGAGGCGGCAGTTTCGCCACGCTCGACCTGATGCATCACCCGAACTACCGCAACTTCTTTCTGCCGCAGCGGAGTGATGTGTTTGCGGGGTTTCGGGTGGTGGGCTGAGGGCGACGAGCAGTCAAACGAGGCGCGCTCCGAGCGTGTCGTTCCGCCCTTCGACAGGCTCAGGATAAACCTCGCTGCGCTCAGGCGGGAATGACGCAAGTTCGAGCAAATTCAGCTTTTTACTTGTAACGCAGATTGAATAAGGGCTGGAACAACTTTTGTCAATTATTCACATAAATCACTTACGTCTCGCAAGCCGAGACTGGTCATTGGTTACACAAAGAAAGCTGTTTACGATTCCTGTCCGAGTTTCGTGCCGAAGCGCTCCATCCCGACGCCCCCCAAACGATCGCGATTTCGCTCAGATTCGTCGCATGCTTTGGGTGCGCCGCTTGTAATTCACCGCCAGCGCGGGCATATTGCGAGCATCTGGTTTTGCTTCGCGCGAGCGAGCTTTGTTTTAGAGGAATGACGATGAAAAAATTCATGATGATGTTGGCGGCGTTGGCAACGTCGCTCGGCCTTTCGGGTTGCGGCTACAACGACATGGCGCAGGGCGAGGAAACGATCAAAGCGGCGTGGTCGGAGGTGTTGAACCAATACCAGCGCCGCGCAGACTTGGTGCCCAATTTGGTGGCCACCGTAAAGGGCTACGCCGCGCAAGAGCAAGACACCTTGACCAAAGTCGTGGAAGCCCGCGCTAAGGCAACTTCGATTCAAGCCACACCCGAGCTCATCAACGACCCCGAGGCTTTCAAGAAATTCCAAGCCGCGCAGAATGAGTTGAAAGGTTCGCTGTCGCGCTTGTTGGCGGTGGCGGAAAACTATCCGAATTTGAAAAGCGATGCGCTGTTTCGTGATTTGACCGCGCAGCTCGAAGGCACGGAAAACCGCATCACCGTGGCGCGAAATCGCTACATCAAATCGATTCAGGGCTATAACAACGCGGTGGTGTCGTTCCCATCGAATCTGGTGGCGATGGTCTTCGGCTTCAAAAAGAAAGAGCAATTCGCAGTAGAAAACGAAGCGGCGATTAAATCCGCGCCAACGGTGGATTTCAACAAGCCTGCAGCACCTGCTCCGGCTGCACCCGCGAAGCCTTAACTTTCCTTCGTTAACTCTGTTCGGCCGCGCTTCGAGGCAACTCGGCGCGGCCTTAGGATGCCCTTGAACGCTTTGGTTTTCCGTCTGCGCGGTGGCTTTGCTGCCGCGTTTGTTGCGCTCTCAATGCTCTTTGCTGCAATGGCAGCGATGGCGCAGGACTACGCGCCGATTCCGCCATTGCAAACGCGGGTGACCGATGCGGCGGGTATCTTGGGCGTTTCGGCGCGACAAGAGCTCGAACAAAAGCTCGTGGCCTTTGAGCAAACGAGCGGCGGCCAGTTGGCCGTATTGATCGTTAAAACCGCTGAGCCCGAGACCATCGAGCAATACGCACTTCGCGTGGCCGAAGCATGGAAGCTCGGCAAAAAAGGCAAAGACACCGGCGCGCTGATGGTGCTGGCGATGAAGGAGCGGAAGATTCGCCTTGAAGTCGGCTACGGCTGGGAAGGCGCGCTGCCGGACGTTGAGGCCAAGCGCATCATTCGCGAAACGATGACGCCGTTTTTCAAGGCCAATCAATACGCACAGGGCATTGATGCGGGCATCGACAAGATCGCCTTGGCCGTTTCAAAAGACGTGAAAGCCGCCGCGACGACGGTCAACGACAAAGGCCAATGGGAGCAAAGCCACAATGCGACGACCGCGGATGCGGCCGTGGAATCGCTCATGGGCATGGCGCCGATGCTCTTGGGCGTGTTGGCGATCTTATCGTTCATCTTACCCGCGATTTTGGTGGGCGGCGCGGCGGGCGTCGGTGCGTTCATGTTTACGGGTTCGATGCCTGCGGCCGCCGTGGCGGGGGTGTTCGGCTTTGTCGGCGCATCGATTCTTAAAGGTGTTTTTGGCTCGTTTCGTAAAGCGCCGCTGGGCGGGCGACGTGTTTACCGAAATGGCGGCTGGTCGAACGGGCCGATCATTGGCTCGGGCGGCGGCAGCTGGGGCGGCGGTTCGTCCGGCGGCGACAGCGGTGGCTTTAGCGGCGGTGGCGGCGATTTTGGCGGCGGCGGCGCGTCGGGAGATTGGTGATGGCAAACTCCACAAAAGCGACTTCTAAACGCCCACGTTGGCTTGCCCATGCGCTCACGACGCGCGGCACCGTCAATCGCGCCATTCCAGCCACATCGGTAAGCGCGTTTGAAACCGCTGTCGGCATGGCCGAGCGCGGATCAAGCGGGCAGATTCGTTTGGTGATCGAAGCGCATTGGCCGCTCTTACATGTCAAGCATCAAAGCCCACGCGGCCGTGGGCTCGAATGGTTTTCGCAGCTTCGGGTGTGGGA
>JAAFHR010000096.1 GCA_013298455.1 Betaproteobacteria bacterium
CAGAGCAAATTTCAACAGCTGGCACCGAAGCCTCCGGCACGGGCAACATGAAATTCGCGTTGAACGGCGCACTCACCGTGGGTACGTGGGACGGCGCCAACATCGAAATGGCCGAGCAAATGGGCGTGGAAAACATGTTTGTGTTTGGCCTTCGAACCGATGCTGTGGCCGCACTGAAAACCGTCGGCTATGACCCGAAGCTCTACATCGAAGAAAACAACCAGCTCAAGGCGGTCATAGACGCCATCGGCAACGGCGTGTTTTCGTGGGACGAGCCTGATCGCTACAAAAACATCGTGCAATCACTCACC
The DNA here is from genome assembly GCA_013298455.1 of Betaproteobacteria bacterium. GTDB lineage: Bacteria > Pseudomonadota > Gammaproteobacteria > Burkholderiales > Casimicrobiaceae > Casimicrobium. The sequence continues at coordinate 312 of JAAFHR010000096.1, forward strand.
CAGCGCGATCCGTATTTGCTCATGGCCGATTTCAGTGATTACCTACGTGCCCAAAACGAAGTGGACGCGCTCTACCTACAGCCCAAAGCCTGGGCCGCTCGCGCCATTCGAAACGTAGCAGGAATGGGCTTTTTTAGCGTGGATCGTACGATCAACGAATACATGGAAAAGGTGTGGCGTACGCCAATGACATCGTAGGTGTGCTTCCACCGCGATTGGCGTGCTGTAGGAGCGGCTTGCCGCGAACGCCCACAACGATCTCGACTGTCGGTGACGCATTCAAGTGCTCTGGGTTCACAACGCTTTCGCGGCAAGCCGCTCCTACAGATGCGGCGCCGTTGCTAGACTTTCACCATGGCTCATTCGCGTTCGTTTGAATACTTTGGCGCTCACCCTTTGCCCGATGGCGGGGTGCGCTTTGCGGTGTGGGCACCCAACGCTTCGACGGTCGCGGTGGTGGGCGACTTTAATCACTGGAACGCGAACGATCATCCGCTCAAATGCCTTGGCGACAGCGGCGTTTGGGAATGCGTGGTGGCACACGCGAAACTCGGGGACCGATACAAGTTTCACTTAAAGAACCGAGGCGGCGCGGAGCTGCCGCTGAAGGCTGACCCCTATGCGCGGGCGGCGGAGTTTCGTCCGGCGACGGCGAGCATTGTGTCGGCCTTGCCACCCAAGAGGTCGCTCTCAGCAACTCGCGCAACAGCCAATCGGCGTGATGCGCCCATTTCGATTTACGAGGTGCATGCGGGCTCTTGGAAGCGACATCCGGATGGGCGTTTTTACTCTTGGAATGAACTCGCCGAGTCGTTACCGCAATACGTGGCTTCGCTCGGGTTCACGCACATTGAATTGATGCCGATCAACGAGTATCCGTTTGATGGATCGTGGGGTTATCAGACGCTTGGCATGTTTGCGCCGAGCGCTCGATTTGGATCACCCGAATCATTTGCGCGATTCGTGGAGATATGTCACTCGCATGATCTTGGCGTGATTGTTGATTGGGTGCCCGCGCACTTTCCGACTGATGCGCACGGCATCGCGAATTTTGATGGTACGGCGCTCTTTGAATATGCCGATCCAAAAGAAGGGTTTCATCGCGATTGGAACACGCTGATTTACAACTTCGGCCGCTTCGAAGTTCGCGATTTTTTACAGAGTAGCGCGCTGTATTGGACGGAACGATTTGGCATCGATGGCCTTCGAGTAGACGCCGTCGCGTCCATGCTCTATCGCGATTACTCGCGAAACGCGGGCGAGTGGATTCCCAATCAGCTTGGTGGGCGCGAGAATCTGGAAGCGATTTCTTTGTTCAAGGAAATCAACAAAACGCTCGGCGCCGAATGCCCCGGCGCGATGACCATTGCTGAGGAATCAACGGCGTTTCCCAAGGTGTCGGCACCGACCTACAACGGGGGGCTCGGCTTTCACTTCAAATGGAATATGGGCTGGATGAACGACACGCTCCGCTACATGAGCGAAGACCCAATTCATCGCCGCTGGCATCATCACAAGATGACTTTTGGATTGGCGTACGCGTTTTCCGAAAACTTTATCTTGCCGCTCTCCCATGACGAAGTGGTGCACGGCAAGCGTTCGCTCTTAGGTCGTATGCCGGGGGATGAGTGGCAGCAGTTTGCGAACCTTCGAGCTTACTACGGCTTCATGTGGGGCCACCCAGGCAAAAAGCTTTTATTTATGGGGCAGGAATTCGCGCAACCGACGGAGTGGAATCATGATGCGGAGTTGCCTTGGTCTGTGGCCAACGACGAGAAACATGCAGGCATCCAACGCCTGATTCGTGACTTGAACCGTCTGTATCGTGAACACACTTCGCTCTACGCGCTGGATTGCGATGCGCGAGGTTTTCAATGGTTGGTTGCTGACGACGACGCTCAATCCGTGTTTGCGTGGTTACGGCAGGATGCAGCGGGCAATCGGATGTTAGTCGTGAGCAATTTCACCCCAATGGTGCGAAGTGATTACCGGATTGGCGTACCTGCCGGAACGAGCGCAGTGCGCGAAGTGTTGAATACGGATTCAGCGCATTACGGCGGAAGTAACGTCGGCAATTTAGATGCGCTGCTACCGGCTCAAGCGATCCCCTGTGGCGCTTACACGCAGTCGGTGTCGCTCAACCTGCCGCCCCTCGCGACGATTTTTTTGGTGGTCGAATGAGCGGATCGCGATGCTTAGACGAAGGCTTGCCCTATCCGCTGGGTGCACAAATTCGCGACGGCGGTGTGAATTTTGCGGTGTTTTCGGACCATGCAGAACGAATCGAGCTTTGCGTTTTCGATGATCGTAGCGAAACGCGATTCGCGCTACACGGTCCGTACGGAGGTGTGTTTCATGGCTTTCTCGAGGGCACAGTAACCGGCTTGATCTACGGATTTCGAGCGTATGGCTCAGCCGATGCAGAGCGCGGCCATCGCTTCAATCCGAGCAAATTGTTGCTCGATCCGTATGCTCGCGCCATCGTTGGCAAACACCGCTGGGATGAGGCGCACCTTGGTGCAAACACCACTGACAACGCCGAGATTGCGCTCAAAGCGATGGTGGTTGCCGATCCGCCGCCTGCGCCTCGATTGAGGCGAATTCCTGACGCTGAAGCGGTGATCTACGAGATGCACGTGAAGGGCTTCACGCAAACGCTTGAAGCCGTGCCAGAATCGATTCGTGGCACCTATGCGGGGCTGGCGCATCCGGCGTCGGTTGCGCATTTGAAACAACTGGGCGTGACGAGCGTGTCGCTGTTGCCAGTGCAGTACCGGCTGGATGAGCCCGCATTGATCGAGCGCGGCATGACCAATTACTGGGGCTACAACACGCTGGGTTTTTTTGCAGTTGAACCGCGGTTATCGGTCACGCCCAACGATCCCGAGGCCACTCGTGCTGAGTTTCGAAGCATGGTGGAACGCTTGCATGACGCGGGCCTAGAAGTGTTGATGGATGTGGTCTACAACCACACGCCCGAGGGCAATGAGAATGGCGCGACGCTCTCGTTTCGCGGGCTCGACAATAAGAGTTGGTATCGCTTGGATCGCAATGATCTCTCGCGCGCGGAAAATCTGACGGGCTGCGGCAACACGCTCAATGTGCAACATCCCCGCGTGACGCAATTTGTTTTGGACTCACTCCGCTATTGGGTTGAGGTGATGGGGATCGATGGGTTTCGCTTCGATTTGGCGCCAGTGCTCGGTCGCACGGCGCAGCACTTTGATCGCAATGCAGCATTTTTTATTGCGCTGAAACAAGACCCGGTGCTCTCAAAAGTTCGCTTGATTTCCGAGCCGTGGGACATTGGCTCCGACGGCTATCAGCTCGGCAACTTTCCGAGCGAATGGTTCGATTGGAACGACAAATTTCGCGATGCGGTGCGCCGCTACTGGTTAGACGGTGGAACGACGCGCGGCGAGTTGGCGCGACGATTTACGGCGTCTAGCGAGCTCTTTCGTGCGGGGCAGCGCCGCCCCACGGCATCAGTTAATTTCATCAGCGTGCACGATGGTTTTACGCTGATGGACATGGTGAGCTACAGCACGAAACACAATCGCGCCAATGGCGAAGGCAATCGCGACGGTCGAGGCGATGAGCCGTGTGCGAATTTCGGCGTTGAGGGCGAGACCAACGATGTCTGCGTCAATCAAGTTCGCGACAGCGTTCGGCGAGCCATGATGGCAACGCTTCTGTTGGCGCAAGGGACTCCGATGCTCTGCGCGGGCGATGAAATTGGCAATTCGCAAGATGGCAACAACAACCCGTATTGCTTGGATAGCGAAACGACGTGGCTCAATTGGGTGCGCGCTGACGCAGCGTTTTTTGAGTTTGTATCGCGCTTGTTGGCGCTTCGACGCGGCGAGCCGCTGCTTCGCCACAATCAATGGTTTGACGAGTGTGCGGAGGCATCAGACCCAACAAAGCCAACGATCACCTGGCGCAGCCCGAGCGGCGCGGCGCTTCGAGCGGAGGATTGGCAATCTCGGCAGGAGCGTGCGTTTGCTTGCATCATTGCGGGCGGCGGTGAGGGCAAGCAGTTTTTCTTTGCGTTTAATCCGCATTCAGAGCCTATCGTTTTTCGGCTTGCGTCAGGGGTTTGGTCGCTCGCCATAGACAGCTCGCTCTCGATGATCGCCGACGTGGCGATCGATCCCAATCACTTTGCAGTTCCGGCGCGTACGCTCGTCGTACTGCGCAGCCAATCTCCACTGACTTGACTGACCATCGTATGAAACTTCCCGAACGCGCCGCTGGCGTCATCTTGCATCCCACGTCACTGCCCGGCCCGCATGGCGTGGGCGACTTTGGCCCTGACGCCTATCGATTTGTCGATTGGCTCGCGGCCAGCGGTCAAACGATGTGGCAGTGGTTGCCCACCACGCCCATTGGGCCGGGCGATTCGCCGTACCAAAGCGTGTCGGCTTTTGCGGGGAGCCCGCTCATGGTGGCGCTGGAGCCATTGATTGATCGGGGCTGGGTAGCCGCGCCAAAGGATGTGATGTTCGACGCGGATCGCGTGGATTTTGGCGCGGTGGTGCCTTGGCGAATTGCGCGGCTTCGCGATGCGTTTGCGGGCTTTAATGCGATTTCGCTCGATGCGGATCGTGAGGCGTTTGCAGCGTGGCGCAGCGGCCAGAGTTATTGGCTCGACGACTACAGTTTATTCATGGCGCTGGAAACGGCGCATGGCGGCAAATGTTGGTGGGATTGGGCGGCACCACTTCGAAAGCGCGATGCGGCGGCGCTGAAGGCGGCGCGAATCAAGCATGCTGACGAGATCGGATTTTGGTGCTTCGTGCAATGGTGTTTTGACACACAAGCCACTGCACTCAAGCGATACGCCAATTCACACGGCGTGGCGCTCATGGGGGACCTGCCCATTTTCATTGCGCACCACAGCGCGGATTGTTGGGCGCGACCCGATTTGTATTTTTTGGACGAACACGATCAACCGACCGTGATCGCTGGCGTGCCACCCGATGGCTTCACGCCTGATGGCCAACGGTGGGGCAATCCGCTGTATCGATGGGACAAGATGGCGGCGGAGGATTTCGCGTGGTGGTCGTTGCGATTGAAGCGCGCCATGGCGCATGCAGACTTGTTTCGCATCGACCACTTCCGGGGGTTTGCGGGCTATTGGGAGATTCCGGTGTCGTGCCCCACAGCACGCGACGGGCAATGGGTGCCCGGGCCGGGCTATGCGCTCTTTGAAGCGATGGAGCGGGCGCTCGGTAAGGTGCCCGTCGTTGCCGAAGATTTGGGGCTCATCACGCCCGATGTCGAAGCGCTGCGAACCAGCACGGGCTTTCCGGGCATGAAAATCGTGCAGTTTGCCTTTGGTGGCGACGGCTCGCATGAATTTTTGCCGCACAACTACACACCCAATTGCGTGGCCTACACCGGCACCCACGACAACGATACGGCGCGCGGTTGGTGGGATCACGCACCGGAGCATGAGCGACGTTTTGCGGGCGCCTATTTGGTGGCGGGCGGGGGCGACATCCACTGGGCAATGATTCGCGCGGCATGTAATTCAGTCGCAAAAATCGCGGCCTATCCGCTACAAGATGTACTCGGGCTCGGCGCGCCGCAGCGCATGAACATTCCGGGCACGCTCGGCGGAAACAACTGGACGTGGCGCTTTCAGTGGAGCGCCATCACACCCGAGGTGACGCGCGTATTGGGGCTGATCACGGCTGCCAGTGGGCGCGCTGACAAAGAGCTGCTTCGGTACGGTTAACCAAACTTTAGGAGCGCTCCTGCCGCGGCCCTTAGAGCCAAATCGTTCGTTGTTGAGCGGCAGATCGCGGTGGAACCGCTTCCACATCGGGACGCGGTCGATCCGGTTTGAACGAGCCGGGCTTATTGTTGGGAAGTGTTTTTCTGTATCGGGTTGCGCGGTGTTGTATGTACGTTCGACTCTGAGTTGAATCCGCCTAAACGCGATAATTTATTTGGCATTCATACATAAAGTCACAAACATCTTTGCAGGAGCCCTCAGTGAACGCCATAACGCTTCGACAAGTTGCATTTTCGCTCTGCACGGCAACGGTGAGCGCCATCGCGCTGGCCGATACCAGCGCGGCCCCGAGCCTGGCCGATTGCGATGCGGCCGCATTCGCGCAGACGCTCGCCACCCAACGTGCCGCCGCGATGCCTGCAAAAGCGATTTGGTTTTCGGCCGACACGATCCGTTGGCCGAACGCGCCGAGTGACGGCAACTACCGACTTTACTTTTCAAAAAACGCAGCAATCGTTGCTGCACCGGGTTCGGTGGTGAGCGGCGCAGACGGTTCGCATCGGCTAAACCAGCGCGTCACGCCGCTACCCGAGGCCATCACCGAGCGCTTTCGGTACGTTGCTTCGGGCGCGACGCTAGATGCGGCGAGCGTTTCGCCGATGAAGTGGAAATCGCTGCACCGAGCGCAGTTGGTGTTGGTGCGCGAAGACGCTGAGCGACGTGTGATCGATGCCACCGCGCTGCAATCACCCGCAGCGCTCGACGCGCTCTACAGCGATGCAAAGGCCTTGCAGCTCGGCGCCATCTCCACTTCGCGCCGTACGCAGTTTGCGCTCTGGGCGCCGACGGCGCAACGTGTTTCGATGTGCGTGTTCGACGGGCCGACGACTCCTGCAACTCAACTGCTTGCGCTGAAGGCGCGAGCGGCCACGGGTGCGTGGGTCGGCGAGCAACGCGCCCCGCTCGATGGGAAGTATTACCTTTACCTCGTTGATGTGTTTGTGAGCGGCGTGGGCATCGTTCGAAATCGAGTGACCGATCCGTATTCGGTAAGTTTGTCGGCGGATTCGAAACGCAGCATGATCGTGAACTTAAGCGATGCGAAATATGCGCCGCGCGGTTGGGACGCTGCCGTTGCGCCGAGTCGCGTCAAACACGCCACCGACATGACGATCTACGAATTGCACGTGCGCGATTTTTCAATGAATGACGCGAGTGTGAGCGCCGCCAATCGCGGCAAATACTTGGCGTTCACAGAAACGCAATCCAACGGCATGCGGCATCTAGCGGCGCTCTCAGACGCAGGGCTCACCGATATTCATCTGTTGCCCGTGTTCGATTTAGCAACGGTTCCGGAGCAGGGCTGTGTGACGCCGATGGTTTCTGGCACAGCGAGCTCGGAGGCGCAGCAAGCCGCCATCGTTGCCGTCAAGGACCGTGATTGCTACAACTGGGGCTACGATCCGCTGCACTTCAATGCGCCGGAAGGCAGCTACGCAAGCGACGCCATGGACGGCGCAAAGCGCATCATTGAAACGCGGCGCATGGTGCAATCGCTCCACGGCATCGGGCTTCGCGTGGGCATGGATGTGGTCTACAACCATATGTCGGCATCGGGGCAAAACGAGAAATCAATCCTTGATCGCATTGTGCCCGGTTACTACTATCGCTTGAACGCCGAGGGCAAAGTCGAGAATTCGACGTGTTGTGACAACACGGCCACCGAGCACATGATGATGGAAAAACTCATGTCGGATTCGGTGCTCTTTTGGGCGAAGCATTACAAGATGGATTCATTTCGCTTTGATTTGATGGGGCATCAACCGCGCGCGGCGATGGAGCGATTGCAGACTCGGTTAAAGACTGAACTGGGGCGAGAGATTCAATTCATCGGCGAAGGTTGGAATTTTGGCGAGGTGGAAAACGGCAAGCGCTTCGTGCAAGCCTCGCAGCTTTCGCTCAATGGCTCGGGCATTGGCACGTTTACTGATCGAGGCCGCGATGCGGCGCGTGGCGGTGGTTACGGCGACAACGCCGAGGCGCTGGTCAAGTACCAAGGATTCCTCAACGGCATGCACTACGATCCGAATGCGCTCGCGGGGTCGTCGCATTCACGAGAGGATTTGATGAGAACGGCTGACATGGTTCGCGTTGGCCTCGCCGGATCGATTCGCGATTACACGCTGCGAAGCTATCGCGATGAAGTGGTGACGCTTGAAAAGATCGATTACAACGGTGCGGCTGCGGGTTACGTGACGCAGCCAAGCGAGGTTGTGAATTACGTTGAGAATCACGATAACGAAACCCTGTTTGATCTCAATGCGTACAAGCTGCCGCTCGAAACGAGTGCGGAAGATCGCGCTCGCGTGCAAGTGCTGGGCGCAGCGCTCACGGCGTTTAGCCAAGGTGTTGCGTATTTCCATGCGGGCATTGATGTGCTGCGAAGTAAATCGATGGATCGCAACAGCTACGATTCGGGCGATTGGTTCAATCGCTTGGATTGGACGTATCAAGACAACTACTTCGCTACCGGTTTGCCGCGTAAAGATGACAATGGCGCGAACTGGGCGATGATCGAGCCGCGACTTCGGGCGGGCAACATCAAACCAACGCCGAAAGACATCGCGTTCACGCGCGATGCGTTTCGCGATTTGCTGCGAATTCGTTCGAGCAGTTCGCTGTTTCGTTTGCGGACGGCCGCAGAGATCAAGCAGCGATTGACGTTTCTGAATGTGGGTTCGCAGCAGGTGCCGACGGTGGTTGCCGCAATGCTTGATGGCGTTGGGCATCCGGGTGCGAACTTTGCAACAGTGGTCTACGTGATTAACGTTGACAAGATTCCCAAGCAGTTTTCAACGGCGGAATTGAGGGGCAAATCGCTGTCGCTGCATCCGGTGTTGGCAGTCAGTGCAGCTGCGGATCAACGCGTGCGTGAGTCGTCGAGATTTGATGCGGCGACCGGCACATTCTCGTTGCCGCCTAGAAGCGTTTCGGTATTTGTTGCACGCTGAGCACGTGCTGTAGGAGCGGTTCCACCGCGATCCGCGGCACACACGTCTTTTCCGCAACGGGGAATCGCGGTGGAACCGCTCCTACAGCGCAAGCGAGCGTAGTCCTGATGCTCGCATCAGGGTTTGTCGCGCCGACGAGGTCACTTTTGATCGCTTCGCAATTAGGGGGTCACGTACCCGGATGCAAGCATCCGGGCCACAAAACAAAAACGCGGCCTAAGCCGCGTTTTTTCTCGCAATCGCGTCGCTTACTTCGCGCGCAATTTACGAATCGCCGCGAGCTGCGCGACCGCTGAGGCAAGCTCGGCTTGAGCGGCTGCGTAGTCGATTGCCGCATCGTTGTTGCGAAGCGTTTCCTCTGCGCGCTTTTTGGCTTCTTCGGCTTTCGCTTCGTCCAAATCTTTGCCGCGAATGGCGGTGTCGGCGAGCACGGTGACGACGTTGGGCTGCACTTCAAGAATGCCGCCCGCGACGAATACGAACTCTTCGCTGCCGTCTTCTTTTTCAATGCGCACGGCGCCGGGGCGAATGCGTGTAATCAGCGGCGTGTGCTTGGGCAGAATACCCAGCTCACCGGATTCACCGGGCAGCGCAACGAATTTCGCTGGGCCCGAGTAAATCGAGGTTTCTGCGCTGACGACGTCTACGTGGAGGGTTGCCATGGCTAAGCCTTAATTTAGGGTCTTCGCCTTCTCAAAGGCCTCTTCGATGGTGCCGACCATGTAGAACGCTTGCTCTGGCAAGTGATCACATTCGCCGTTGACGATCATGTTGAAGCCGCGAATCGTGTCTTTAAGCGACACGATTTTGCCGGG
>JAAFHR010000097.1 GCA_013298455.1 Betaproteobacteria bacterium
CCGAAACAATCGCGGGGATTGCTGCGGCGAAGGTGAGCAAGAAGAAAAACTTCACCAAGTCGTAGCCATTTTTCGCAGCGAGCGTTTCGGCAGGGCCAAAAAAATGCGCGCCGTAAGCGATCCAGTAACCGATGAGGAAATAGGCAACGGTCGAAACGGCGAAGTCGGCGAGGATTTTGACCAAGGCGTTGACTTGGTTTTTGCGGCGCACCGTGCCCAGCTCAAGAAACGCGAAACCCGCGTGCATGGCCAGCACCATGATGGCGCCGAGCAAAATGAAAAGTGTGTCAGTTGAAGCTTTTAGTGCGTCCATCGCTGGCCCGTGTTCGTTTTAGGTGCAGCAATGAAGCAAGTAGCGTGCCCAAGTTTGGTGCTCGTAAACTATTGATTTTTATAACTTATTTTTAAACGAGAGCAGATCGCACCAAAACAACAAAAATTTAACGCATGAATTTAGAGCATCAACGCCGCCCGACGCTCAAAACGCACCAAAAACAGTCAACCGCATCATGTTGATTTGCGCCAGAAGACCTCTGCACAACTATCAAACCGCGGGAAGATTGGACTCTGTTGTCATTCCCGCGAAGGCGGGAATGACAGATTTTGAAGTTGTGCAGCGGTCTCACAAGGACAAATGATGAGATGGACTCGCTTTGACGCAGATTTCCGCGGATTTGAACGCGGATTAGCGTTGATTTTTGATGTTGCGGTGATTTCACGCTACCGCTTAACTAAAAATCTGCGTCAATCCGTTTGCAATCTGCGGAAATCTGCGCCAAAAATTCGTTTCGACTTGACGTTGTTTCGTGTCAACAAAAAAGGCACCCGAAGGTGCCTTTTTTCCGAAATTAGCGTAGCCGATTAAAACTTCTTCCAAAGTTTGACGAAATACGCCGCGCCGTTCAAACCGAACTGCACGCTTTCGTATTTGAAGCCGTTGTCGGTTTCGTTCGCATCTTGCGCCGTGGGTTTCACGCCAAAGGTGAGTTTGGTGTTTTTGTCAAACGCGTAGCTAAACGCCAAATCAGCCGAGGTTTTTGGCTTGTATTTTTGATTCGGTACGCCGTTTTCGGTGCCGCTGAATGTGCCCAATTCCTGCGCACCAAAGTGAATGATTTTCAGCTCACTCGACCACGAGCCTATGCTGTAATCAAGACCCAGCGTGGCTTTGGTGCGAGGGCCGCCCTGCTCGATAAACAAGCGCTCGCGCTCGGATAGCAGCACGTCTTCAAACCCCGCCAAGGCTTTCGGCGTGTTGACGTTTTTGACCTGCGTCTTGCTGTAGTTGAAGCCCAAATAGGTGTTGAGTTTCGATGCGCCCAGGTCAAATCTGTTAGACGCCGTTAAATCAAACCCTTGCGTGCGCGTTTTGACCGAGTTGACGAAAAACTGAGCTTGCCCGACGCTGAGCGAGCGCAAAATTGACGCGATAGCGGGGTAGTTATCCGCATCGAACCGGCCGGAAAGCACGATGCGATCTTTGATGTCGATGCTGTAGAAATCGGCCGTAATCGCGCTTGATTTCGTGGGGTTTAAGGTTGCGCCCAGCGTGAAGCTCAGCGATTTTTCTTCTTTCAACTTGGGTATGCCAGCGGCGTTGGCGAGCACACTGCCATTGGGTGCGAGCACAACATCGAGCGGCTCGCCGCTGATGAAATCAGTGAACGTCGATGAGAAAAATACCTGCTGCAACGACGGTGCTCGAAAGCCGCTGCTCGCCGAGCCGCGAAGAAGCATCGAGTCGCTCGCCTTGAAGCTCGCGGCGAGTTTGCCAGTGAGCGTCGAACCGAAATCGCTGTAGCGTTCGCCGCGAAGTGCGCCCTGCAATTTCAATTGCTTGCTCAGATCCGTTTCAACGTCAACATAAGCGGCAATGCTATTGCGGCCTTTGTTGGTGGCGTCTGACGGACGGAATCCGGGGAAGCCTTGGCTACCGGCGTTTCCGGTGCCTTCGACAGCACCGTCGGCATCGATGTAGGAGCCAGGTTCGCCTGCTTTGATTTTGTAGCGCTCTTGACGATATTCCGCACCAAAAGCAACGTTGGTGCCACCGACTTTGCTCGGAAAGAAGCGCGACACGTCTAGGTTCGTTGTGGCTTGCTGAAACGAGAATCCGCCCGCATCAAACTGCGTGGGGCTGATCCCACGACCGCCACGCAAACGATCTTTGTTGGCAATTGAGGCGTTTAGAGTGTTGGAAATGTTGTACTTGAGATCGTTGAAGCCGTAGGTTTGCGAGACATCGGTTGACCACTCACCCCACTGCAGACGGTGCCCAACGATGGCGGTGCGATCTTGTACGTCGCCATTGATAAACGGCACGAAACCGTTGGGGTACATCGCCGCCGAGTTGCGAGAAGGAATATCGTCCGAACCGACGCCACCACGGGCGAATGCGCCCGATGAGGCGTCGCGCGTTTGTGCGCCAAGGGTGAAGTAGAGCTTGCCGTTGGCAACGGTTGGCATGTCGCCGTTCATGAAAAACGTGCCGTTTTTAACTGCACTGTCGCCGATGATGCGCGGATTACCTGCCTCGGCGCGATTTGAGCGACCGCGATCTTGGTATTCGCCCGTGAGCGCAACTACACCGCCGTTGGCGAGCGGTACGCCGCAGTAAGCGCTTGCCAAATAGTTTTTGCCATCGCCCGCTGAGTACTGGCCGTAAGCCGCTACCGCTTCACAACCCGGGCGCTTTTTGAGCGTGATGTCCATCACGCCCGCAATCGCGTCCGAGCCGTACTGCGCTGCAGCACCATCGCGAAGCACAGTCACCGTTTCAACGGCGAGCGTGGGAATGGTGTTGAGATCAGTACCGGTATTGCCGCGATTTCGTGCGCCGAAAATATTGACCAGCGCCGTGGTGTGCCGACGTTTGCCGTTTAAGAGCACCAAGGTTTGATCCGACCCCAAGCCGCGAAGCGCGGCGGAATCAACCAAGTCAGCGCCGTCAGCGCCGGTTTGACGGGTGGAATTGAACGAGGGCGAGATGAAGGCAAGCGTCTGCGCCAAATCGAATTGTCCGCCCTGCTCAGCGGATTTGGTAAGGGGAATCACGTCAACCGGAACGGCAGTATCGGTCGCCGAAGAATTGATGCGCCGCGAACCGACGATGTTGACCGTGTCAACCACCGTGGCGTCGGCCTTAGCAGGCGCGGGTGCAGCGGTTTGCGCGAGCACTGTCGCGGAGAGGAGCGTGGCGCCCAATGCAGCGCTGTGGCCCGCTCCATAAAGCGCGCGCAGTACCGCCGAACGTAGTGAAATCATGTAATCCCCAAAAAGATAGGTAAAGGTTTTGTAATCTAAGTTGCAGCTTGGCAATAAACTGCGTACGGGGAGAATTTTAGTCAAGGCACGGCAGAGCGGCGAGTTTGAACGTAGAAAGTCACACCGTTTTCGCACCGATCAAAACTACAATGAAGTGATGTTTCCGATCCTTGAACCGACTGGCAATGCGTTTCGACGCGGCTATGCGCACGGCACCATGGCGCGAAAACAAGTCGCCGGTTCCGTGCGCTGCTACGCGGCGCTATTTGCGAGCTGCGGCATCGATTGGACAACCGCGCAACGCCGCGCTGGACGCTTTCGAGACATCATTGCTGGCTGCGGCGATTTGATCGAAGAGATTGAAGGCATCGCCGACGGCAGCGGCTTTCACATCAACGAAATTCTCGCGCTCAATTGCCGCACAGAAATTTTGCCGCCAACGTTTCTGGGCATGGACCGTAGCGGCAGCGAGGAAGCGAAACAACGTAACGCCGCACTCGGTCTCTTTGACATCGGCGAATGCACGAGCTTTGCCGTTGACAAAACGCGCTGCGCCGATGGCAGCACACGCGTCGCCCAAAACTGGGATTGGCTGGGCTATCAGCGCCAGAATGTGGTGATCCTTCGGGTGAAGCACGACGAAGGCAGCGCTTGGCCCGACTACATCACGCTCACCGAGGCCGGGATCTTGGCGAAAATTGGTGTCAACGAGCATGGCCTCGGCATCGGGCTCAACATCCTTCGAGCGAACAATGATCGCCAGCAAATGGGCATTCCGGTGCACATTTTTCAGCGGCTCGCGCTCGATTGCGTGGATGTCAATGCAGTAGCGGCGCTCGCGAGATCGCTCAAATTTGCAGCGTCGAGCAATGCGATTTTGGGTGATGCGGGCGGTCGCGTTGCGTCGCTTGAGTACTGCCCGAGTGGTGTTGGGCTCATCGAATCAGATCAAGGTGTGGTGGCGCACACCAATCATTTCTGTGACATTTCGCTCGCCGCGCAGCAAGCGCCGCTCTCAGATTCACTGACGACCGAGCCGCGCTTAGCGCGAGCCAACGCGCACATTCAAGGCTGGCCCGATAAGGTCACAACGATCAACATGACGACGCTGCTCCGAGACGAAAGTGGCAGTGATGCAATTGGCAAATTCGGCGCGATCTGTCGTTCGCCCGATCTCTCAGCGCCGCCAGAATTGCAAGTAGAGAGCGTGTTCGGCGTTATCGTCAATTGCAACACACGTGAAATGTTGGTGGCACCCGGCCTGCCATCCGAGGTAGAGTTTCAAAGCGTTGCGTTGTAGGCGATACTGGACCAACGGCGAACGAATTTTTGACGCAGATTTCCGCAGATTTCAAGAAGGATTTACGCAGATTTTTTTGGGAGAGTGGGCGGAAGAAAGTCCTGCCAAACACCAAAAAAATCAGCGGCAATCCGCGTCAAAATCTGCGCAAATCCGCGTCAAAAGGTTTGTCTTTCGTCGTGCAGGGCGACTCGTTTCGTCATGAGCGTCCGAGACTTCGCGGCTAGCCGCTCCTACAGTGTTTAATCCAAACTAAAGTTGATATGCCATCACGCTTTCATGCCCTTGCCGCTGTCATCTTTGTGTTCATTGCGAGCTTGGTCTTGGAATGGGTGTTCAAGGCGCATTGGGTCACTTGGCCGTTGATTCTTACCAGCGGTGCGCTCTCGCTCGTTGGGATCATTGACGTGACGCAAACCAAGCAAGCGATTCGCCGCAACTACCCAATCCTTGCGCACTTTCGGTTTTTCTTCGAATACATCCGCCCCGAAATCCGCCAGTATTTCATCGAGAGCGACCATGAAGCGGCGCCGTTTTCACGCGCAGATCGTTCGCTCGTTTATCAGCGCGCCAAGCGCGATTCAGACAAGCGCCCGTTTGGCACGCAGCTCGATGTCTACGAAGCGGGCTACGAATGGATCAATCATTCCATCGCACCGGTGGAGCACGAAAGTAACGATTTTCGAATCACCATTGGACAGGGCGACAAAGCCTACAGCGCGAGTATTTTTAATATCTCTGCGATGAGCTTCGGTGCGCTCTCGGCCAACGCCATACGTGCGCTAAACCGAGGCGCGAAAGATGGCGGTTTTGCGCACGACACCGGCGAAGGCTCAATTTCTAAGTACCACCGCGAGCACGGCGGCGATTTGATTTGGGAGCTCGGCAGCGGCTACTTTGGCTGTCGCACGGCGGATGGCAAGTTCGATCCTGTGCGCTTCAAAGAACAAGCCCAAGACCCGCAGGTCAAGATGGTCGAATTGAAGCTCTCACAAGGCGCAAAACCGGGGCATGGCGGCGTGTTGCCCGGCCCCAAGGTCACCGCTGAAATCGCCGAAACGCGCGGCGTTCAAGTCGGTGTGGATTGTGTGTCACCGGCCAAACACAGCGTGTTTTCAACGCCCATTGAGATGTTGGAATTCATCGCCCAGATGCGTGAACTCTCGGGCGGAAAGCCAGCGGGAATGAAGCTTGCGATTGGTCATCCGTGGGAGTTTTTCGCCATTGCTAAAGCGATGGTTAAATCCGGCATCACGCCGGATTTCATCGTGGTTGACGGCTCTGAGGGTGGCACGGGTGCAGCACCCGTTGAGTTCACCGATCACGTCGGCGTACCGCTTCGAGAAGCCCTGCTCCTAGTGCACAACACCCTGGTTGGAATCGGCCTGCGTGATCGCGTGAAAATTGGTGCGAGCGGGAAGCTGGTGTCAGCGTTTGACATTGCCCGAACCATGGCGATGGGCGCAGACTGGTGCAATTCGGCGCGCGGTTTTATGTTTGCCGTGGGCTGCATTCAAGCGCAAACCTGCCACACAGGGAATTGCCCCACCGGCGTCACTACACAAGACCCCATTCGCCAACGCGCGTTGGTGGTGCCCGACAAAGCTACTCGCGTCACCTCGTTTCACAAGAGCACGATGCATGCGCTGGGTGAGCTGATCGCGGCGGCCGGTTTGCGACACCCGAGCGAGCTCAAACCCGAGCACATCATTCGCCGCATCAGCACGACCGAAGTGACCTCGCTCGCCACGCTCTACAAATTCATCAAACCCGGTGAGCTCTTGGACAATCAGTCGAGCCACCGTGTGTTTGCGTATTACTGGGAACGAGCGAGCGCGGAGTCGTTTGCGTTGGTCAAATGACTGATGCGCGTTTCACGTGCAAGGACGACGCCGGGTGCTCTGTTCGATTCCCTCTCCCGCAGGCGGGAGAGGGTTAGGGTGAGGGTGTCTCGACGGAGCAGGGGATTTCATTTGGGGCGGACAAGCCATCATTTCGCTGCACGAATTGAATTCACGCTAACGCCAGCCACCCTCACCCCTGCCCCTCTCCCGCCTACGGGCGAGGGGTTCCCACTGCTCGCAACGAAAAACTACTTTTTCGTTTTGCTGGCTGGTTTCACCGCAGGTTTCGCTCCCGCCGCTGGCGTAATCATCTTGTCCAAATTCTGTTCAATCGCGCCTTGAATCGGTCCTTTGAACGCAGCCATCAGAAAACCCAGTTTGATGTCAATTTTGAAATCTTTGGCACCGACCGCGAGCGAGCCATTGACACCGCTTCTGCTGAAATTGAGCACATCGCCAGCCCAGCTTGATTTCAAGTCGTAGTCTTTCGCAAGTTTGGCAGCGACCTTGTCAGCCACTTTTTTTGCTTCGGCAATCGTGGTGTTGTGCGCACGCTTGAGTGAGATGTCGGACACAGTGCCTCCTTGGTTTGTAGTTTCTGGCTTTGCGGTATTGTCTCGATATGAATGCGAACACGCAAGCGAAGCCGCACCTTCTTGAGCCTCGTGTCGAATTGGCGCACGCCTTGTCGATCGAGGCCAATGCAATGATTCGCGCGGCGTTTGATCGTCGCGTTCATGTGCTCAATGAAAAGTCCGCTAACGATTTCGCAACCGATACCGACGCCGCGATTGAAGCGCACATCGCGGCGCGCATCGCCTCTGCGTTTCCTGGCGATGTGCTTCTGGGCGAAGAAGGCGGCGAGCGGAAGCTGGGTAACGCAGCTACGACGGGCGTTCGCTGGATCGTTGATCCGCTCGATGGCACCTACAACTTTGTGCATGGCTTCCCGTATGTGGCGAGTTCAATTGCTATTGAAGTTGACGGCGTGATCAGCTTTGGCATCGTGGGCGCACCGTTGCAAAACGAGCGATTCAGCGCGCAGCGTGGCGGCGGCGCGTGGCTGCACGCTGCGGGCTCGCCGGCGCAGCGCCTCAGCGTTTCCCGTTGCCAATCGCTGAGCAAAGCGTTGATCGGCTCCGTGCTCCCCAGCGGCGCCGCGAGTAGCTTCGAGCGAGTGCTTCCAGCTTGGACTGCGGTGGCTCGCGCTGCCGGAAGTATTCGGCGTACGGGCGCTGCAGCGCTCGATTTAGCGGGTGTTGCGGCGGGCCGATTAGACGGCTTTTTTGTCATGTCTTTGTCATCTTGGGATGCAGCGGCGGGTAGTTTGTTGGTTCATGAGGCGGGTGGCGTGACGCTTGACTTTGCGGGGGGAAGCGGGTTTCTACGCAGCAATCAGGTGATTGCTGGCACTGCGCCCGTTGCCAACGAGTTAGTTAGGGTACTCACCGACTACGCCGCCAGCCAATAGCGCTACGCTTCAACGATTCTTGAACGCGAAGCAACGACATGCAACGAGCCACCGGTCTGATCACCTCAATCATCGCGGGATGCCTTTTGGTGGGTTGCGCATCCAACAACGTCGTTCGAGCGCCCGACACATCGAGCAGTGAGGCAACGTCATTCGCCCCGACAAACGATCCCAGCGTAGCGCCTTGGTACGCAGTCAACATTCGCTTCAAAACACCAACCGTCTACAGCAAAGCCGTGATCAGCGGCGTACCCTGCGTGCTCGCCGAAGCCAACGGCTCTTGGTCGCTGCATGTGGCCAACGTGCCGCCCAAGTTCGCGACGGCGTCGACACTGAGTTGGCGTTGGCACGTGCCTGCATTGGTTGAGGGTGCAAACAATGGCACTGCGGGGCTCGACGATGCGCCCGCTCGGCTCGTTGTCGCGTTTAAGGGTGACCGTGACAAGCTTGATGCGGCAGATCGCTCCACGATGTCACTTGCGAAAGCCCTCGGCGGCTGGGAGCTGCCCTTTGCGGCCATTCAATACATTTGGGAGGCCAAAGCGCCCGTCAATGCTGTCATCCCAAACGCCAATATCGCGCGCATCAAAAAAATTGTGGTTCGCTCAGGGGAGGTGGGCTTAACGGAGTGGCAAAGCTTTGAGCGAAATGTGCGAGAGGATTTCCGCAAAGCGTTTCCTGGCGAAGAGCCCGGCGAGATCGAGAGCATCGGCTTGATGACCGACACCGATTCACTGGGCGGCGTGACCAAGGCTTGCTACGCGGATGTTCGATTGCGCTGAGCGTTAAGGAGACACTGCAAAACCCCCGTGATGCGGTGCGCCTCGGATCGGGATGGATCGGAAACGCAAAATTTCTGAGCCGTAGCTGGGGCTACGGCGAAGAATTTTGCGGTTTCGAGCCGCCCGATTCCGAGGGTGCAACGCGCGCGGGGGTTTTGCAGTGTCTCCTTAATGTGGTTACGCGCCGCGCTTAAACGTTGCCAAGGCCGCAGCGGCGGCAACGAACAATCCACCAAACAATCGATTGAGAAATCGCATCTGCGCTTCGGTTTTGAAAAACGCGAGCACCCTTGAAGCGAAGCCTGTGTAGCCCGCCATCACTACGACATCCGTGAACGCCAGTGTGAGCGCGATGATCGCGTACTGCGGCAGTAGCGGCGAGCCGGCGTCAATGAACTGCGGCATCACCGCCATCATAAAAATGTAGCCCTTGGGATTGGTGGCGTTGACCGCCCAGCCCTTCACAATTAGCTCACGCGCGGTCACGTTTCGCTGATTGGGGTCTTGCGCCGCTAAGGGCACAGCGGGTGCTCGCCACTGTTTGATCCCGAGATAAATTAGATACAACACGCCGGCCCACTTGAGCACCGTAAACGCATGCACCGAGGCGAGCAACAGCGCGCCCAAGCCAAGCGCCACAACAACGAGCGCCGTCCACATCCCAAGAATCATCCCGATCGCTCCGACGTAGCCGCGCTTGAAGCCGTAGTTCAAGCCGCTACTCATCGCGAACACAGCGCCCGGGCCGGGCGAAATCGAGATCGCCCACGATGCGGCGAAAAAAGCCAACCAAGTTGAAAATTCCATTGCTACGCCAGCGAATTGAAAAAGAGAAAAGCGAAAAGGATTTGGGGTTCGTGTTGATTATGACTCCGTCCCACGTGACCCCTTTGCCTGCTTGACACCATGCCTGTATCAATCTAACCGGACTCGGCCGTACGCCATCCCGATCCGGGATCATCCGCGAGGCGGGAACGCCCCTACCAATGCGATGACCCAGTTGAGCGTTAGCGTTGGCATCACGTTGTTATGCGCTGAATTGCCGCCCGCGGGGGCGAGCGCTGCCGGATGCATTTGCACGTCAGGCGCAGCGGCGACATACGGGGCGGTGCCCGGCAAGGGTTGGCCCGGTGAATTACCAACGGGATTTGCGACCAGTGGCGGAATTGGCATCGGGCTACCGAGGATAGGATG
>JAAFHR010000098.1 GCA_013298455.1 Betaproteobacteria bacterium
GCATCCGAACGATGGCCGCGTCGTATCGAATTTCGTTGTGCAAGCGCTTCGTGGTGAACCAATTATGATCTATGGTGACGGTAGCCAAACCAGATCGTTCTGTTACGTAGATGATTTGGTCGACGGCTTCATCCGACTGATGGATTCAAACGATGACGTGACCGGCCCTGTGAACCTAGGCAACCCCGGCGAATTCACAATCCGCCAACTGGCAGAGCGCGTCGTTGCACAAACGGGTTCGAGATCAACCATTGAATATCGCCCGCTACCGAGCGATGATCCCACGCAGCGCCGCCCAGACATTTCGGCTGCGAGTCGCGATCTCGGGTGGTCGCCCAGCATTGCGCTTGAAGCGGGGCTTGAGCGCACCATCGCCTACTTTCGCGCGCAACTTGCCGCAACCTAAGGACAGTATTTAATGTGTGGCATCGCTGGCGTTTTCGCGTACGCACCGAACGCGCCACAGGTCAATCGCCAAGAGCTCAAAGCGGTCAATGATCACATGCGAGCACGCGGACCTGATGGTTCGGGTGAGTGGTACAGCAACGACAACCGCGTCGGGCTCGCCCATCGTCGGCTCGCCATTATTGACCTATCAGAGCGTGGCGCGCAGCCTATGGTGAGCGCCGATACACGCTACGTGATTACCTTCAATGGAGAAATCTACAACTACCGCGAGCTCAAGGCGGAACTCGAATCCGAGGGCGAACAATTCCGCTCCGATTCCGACACCGAAGTCATCCTGAAGCTCTTTGCGCGCGAGGGCGAGCGAATGCTCCCCAAACTGCGCGGGATGTTCGCTTTCGCCATCTGGGATCAACAAGAAAAGAGCCTGTTCCTAGCCCGAGATCCGTTTGGGATCAAGCCGCTCTACATCGCTGACGATGGGAAAACGATCCGATTTGCGTCGCAGGTGAAGGCGCTTTTGAGAGCGGATGTGTCCCGCGAACTCGATCCGGCGGGGCAAGTCGGATTTCTGCTTTGGGGATCGATTCCAGAGCCGTTTACTTCGTACCGCTCAATCGGGTGCATCCGCTCTGGGGCGTTTCGTGTGGCGTTGGCGGGGCGCGGTTTCGGCGTTGAAGTGAAGTATTCCAGCTGGGAGCGTTCGCTCTCGCGATCGTTTGAATCAAGCTTTGCCGGCAGCCGGGCAGATGCCATGGCGCATGTCGCCTCCGCGGTTCGACGAAGCGTTTCGGCCCATCTGTTGGCCGATGTGCCAGTGGGTGTATTCCTCTCAGCAGGACTTGATTCCACGATGCTTGCGAGTGCGGCGAACCGATCAAGCGGACGCAGTGGAGCGCTTCAAACCGTTTCGGTCGGATTCGATTGCTACACAGGTAGCGATCAGGATGAGACGGCTGAAGCGCAAGCGTTCGCGGAAACGCTGGGCGCGAAGCATCAGACGATGTTGGTTTCACGTGAGTCGTTCAATGCGGACCGAACGGCGCTTGACGAAGCAATGGATCAACCGAGTATCGATGGCGTGAACACGTGGTTTGCAGCGAAAGCGGCAGCGCTACGCGGACTAAAGGTCGTGCTCTCGGGGGTTGGCGGAGATGAGCTATTGGCGAGCTATTCGAGTTTTCAGGACGTGCCTCGATTGCACAGCGTGGCAAGCCGTTTCGCAAAGTTTCGTCGAGCCGGAACGCTCTCCAGAAAACTGAGCGCACCATGGGTGAGCCGCCTGACGTCGCCAAAGTACGCAAGCGTTTTCGAGTTTGGCGGAACGGCAGGGGGTGCCTACTTTTTGCGACGTGGCCTTTACATGCCCTGGGAGTTGCCCGCACTCTTGGGGGCCGAGGTGACCGCCTCTGGGCTCGCGGCCTACCATCCGATTTTCGATGCTCAGTCCGACGCCGAACCGAACGATGTGAGCCGTTTGGCGGTATCGAGGATGGAGCTAACGCAGTATTTGCGAAACCAGTTGTTGCGTGACACGGACTGGGCGAGCATGGCGCATTCGATTGAAGTCCGAACGCCTTTGGTTGACATTGAGCTGCTGAATGACGTTTTGCCCGCCCTATCAAAGTTTCCCGATATTCAAAAGCGCGAAGTTGCGGCTGACACCGCGTTTGCGCTTCCATCGTCGCTCCTCCGTCGAACAAAGACCGGATTCGTAGCGCCGACGAAGGAGTGGAGCGAGATCGCTGGGCGACGCTCGCGCGGCTGGGCGCTGGCGTTGCTGCCGCGTGGATAAAGCGGCCGACCAACGAATCTTGATGCTGGTGACCGACGCCTATGGCGCGGGCGGTGGCATTGCGCAGTGCAATCGCAACATGATCGAAGCGCTTGCGCAAATGGACGGCGTGCAGCAGGTTGTCGTGCTGTCACTGTCCGCGGCGGGGAGCGAGCGTTCGCCGGAGAAAAAAGTTGAGCTGGTCGCGGCACGGGGTCGCAGCCGCGTTGATTTTTGCAGGGAAGCCATTCGGCTCTGGCGCAGCGGTGGTTTTGAATCACTGATCGTCGGGCATGTGAATCTGTTGCCGGTTGCGGCGTTGTTGAACGGTCTGAGGCGCCGTCCTGTTGCCCTGATGGTGCACGGGATTGAGGTTTGGGAGAAGCCCGGTTGGATCGCTCGTTTGGCATTGCGATCCGTTTCTCGGGTATGGTCAGTGAGTCAGGTGTCTGCTTCGCGGATGAACCAGTGGGCGCACCTGCCGTCGGACAAGTTCACTGTGATTCCGAATGCGATTCGTCTCGCGGACTTTGGGGCGGAGCACGTGCAACCGGAGCTACTTTCGCGCTTTCGATTGGGCGAGGGGCGAGCGCTACTGACCGTCGCGAGGCTATCGTCAACGGAGCGGTACAAAGGTATTGACAAGGTGTTGGAGCTGATGCCAAAGCTTCTTCAACGAGATAAAACTTTGCGCTACTGGATCGCAGGCGACGGCGAAGATTTGCGTCGCCTCAAAGCGAAAGCGGAGGCATTGGGCGTGTCAGCCGAAGTGCATTTTTTGGGCATGGTTTCGGATGCCGAACGGCTTGCGCTCTACCATGCAGCGAGCGCGTTCGTGATGCCCGGCAGTGGCGAAGGCTTCGGTATCGTGTACCTTGAGGCGCTCGCGTGCGGCACGCCAGTCGTGGCAAGCGTCGCCGACGGAAGCCGAGAGGCCGTGCTCGATGGGCAACTTGGCCAGCTGGCTGACCCCGATGACGCCGAATCGATTGAGCGGGCGATTTGGGCGGCGTTGAATGAGCCTTCGGTCAATGTCGCTAAGCTGCAGCACTTTGACTGGAGCGCCCACGCTCAACGTGTTGCGAATGCTCACCATGGGCTATTGCCCGACCAGAAGCCCTGACGATGAAAGTAGTGAACGCCGCTGGAATGGGCCACGTACGTCCCTCCGCAGAGTAGACGTGGCGCTGCAAAGAAGCAAAAGGAACTCCACCATGGCCTCATTCAGTTCAAACCTTGGGCGCGCCGCCGACGCGCTTCATCGGCTTATCGCCAAGTCCAACTCGCTCTCGCGGGTCTACTTGGCGTTCGTCGGTGCGCTGACTCGAATTGCTCCGAAAACGCCTTCGCTCGATCTGGCAATCTCGGTGCTCATGCGTGCGCCTTGGCGGGAACAAGCGTTTCGACCCAGACAAGTTCAAATCGCTGGAACGATTACGCGTTTTTGGTTTACCCCGCATTCTGGCGAATTCGATTTCGAAGCGCATTTTCGGACGCAACTGAACTACGAGCGCGAGGTTTTCGCCGCCTTGCAGGCCCAATTTTCGAACTACGACGCGATCATCGAAATCGGGGCGAATGTCGGAATTTTTACGCTCTACGCCGCGCACGCTCGTCGTGGCGCGGAGGTGCCGATCTTCTGCTTCGAGCCATCGGCTAGGGCGTTTCAACGTTTGCGCGAAAATCTGGAGCTGAACGCCGCGAAAAACGTGCTCGCAGTGCCGTGCGCGGTGTCCAATGAATCCGGATTACTGGAGTTTTATGAGCCGAGCGGCCATTTAACAAACGGCTCCCTGCTCAAAGAATTCGCCTCAATATTCGACGCAACGGCGTCGAAAACGGTTGTGCCTTGCATTGACGGTGGCCAGCTGCTGAAGCTTGTGGAGCCTTATTGTCGAGTACTTCTCAAAGTGGACGTCGAAGGGGCTGAATGCCACGTTCTTGATTCGCTCAGAAACTTGATTGAGGCCAAGCGCCCGGAGATTTTGCTAGAAGTGCTTGAGCCCTATGCGAAAAATCTGAATGCGATGGGTTGGTTGACGGCCTACAGCCTTTATCAGCTGGCGGCTGACGGGCCGATTGAGACATCCACTTTGGAGGCGGCGACTCTCACGCGAGACTACCTTTTAGTGCCACGTGAAAGCTCGCAACCGACGCCAGCCGAGCTCTCGAGCTGACGACCCAGCGAACTTGAGCCCACTTTGTGAGCTGACCTCAGCCCTACGGGCACTTATCGTGCGGACGCCTTGTCGTTGCGTCTTTGCCTACATCGAGGGCTTCTACAACATTAAGCGCATGCACTCATCGATTGGCTAGCAATCCCCGAGGGCATTTCGAGCAGCGTTTGAGCGGCGAGCGGCTGAAACGGTTCCGGTCCGAGCCGCGTCGCCGGCAGCACCAGCCGAGGCCATTGAACGCAACCAAACTCGGGCAACGGGTGTTGCAAACGAGCCAGACTTCTCCGGTGACTTGTGCGCGGGGCGCGTCGAGCTCGCGGGCCTACTTCGAGCAAAGATCGACAGGCACGGGGGCGCGAGTCTTGTGGGAGGTCATCCCCGAGAAGCAAAACCGGCGTCGGAAACGGAAAACAACAGCGTTGCCACACCGCTGAAATCGTGTGGCTTAATCACTCAACGAAAACTGGACAGGATCAGTTTGCATACCTGATTTACCGCGTGATTGAATTGCCTGGCGTGTCGGCTGGGAAATGGGTAATCCGCCTCTTTACGATGCGCCAACGGAATATCGACGACCGCTCTGTGCGTTAGATCGACGAAGCTAGACTCGCGACGCTGCGTGGACGCACCGGCCGCTAAGGGGCGGTAAAGCCCGCTGCGACCTACCGATGCGCGCGATTTCGGCGATCCGCACCGACTGTAGTGCGAGAGCTCAAAATCCACGATGACGTCGATGGACTGGCCGTGTGAAGGGCTCGCACGATCACCGATCAGCGTAGGTCGCTTGTACGACATGACGGGTACACTTGCGCTCTCGACGCAGGGTGGGTTACCTGTTCCGATTGACGAAAGTGGGCTGATGAAACAAGTTCGAAAAAAATTTGATTTGGCGCTTTTCGGGGCACCACCAGCCTTTGATCAGCCAGTTCATGTCGGTCGGCCGAACGTAGGTGACCGTGCCGACTTTCTTCGTCAAGTCGATGCGATGTTTGATCGCCTGTGGCTGAGCAATAACGGCCCCATCGTGCAGGAGTTTGAAGCGGCTTTGGCTCAGTACATGGGGGTGCGCCACTGTATTTCGATGTGTAACGCCACCATCGCGCTTGAGGTGGCCATTCGCGGTCTCGGTCTGACGGGCGAGGTGATCGTGCCCTCGTACACGTTCATTGCTACCGCTCATGCGCTCAATTGGCTCGGATTGACGCCGGTGTTCGCCGACATAGATCCCCGGACCCACAACCTCGATCCAGAATCGGTACGTCGCAAAATCACGCCGCGAACGTCGGGCATTATTGGTGTGCACCTGTGGGGTAGAGCTGCACCAGTAGAGGAGTTGACCGCTATCGCTCGCGAACACAATCTGAAGCTTATGTTTGATGCTGCACACGCGTTCGGCTGCAGCGTTGGGTCGCGAATGATTGGCGGGTTCGGTGCTTGTGAGGTGTTTAGTTTTCACGCAACCAAGTTTTTCAACACCTTCGAGGGGGGCGCAGTCGTCACCAACGACGACGCGTTGGCTGAAAAGGTGCGGTTGATGCGAAACTTTGGGTTTGCAGGTTTCGACAACGTCACAGAGCCCGGGACCAATGGCAAGATGACCGAAGTGTGCGCAGCCATGGGTTTGACGAACCTTAGAAACGTGGCGCGCGTCGTAGCGAGAAACCGAGAAAATTACCACTGCTACGTGCGTGAACTCAACGCGATCCGTGGTCTGAGCGTACTCGCTTATGACGAGCGTGAGTTGAATAACTTTCAGTACATCGTGGTTGAAGTCGCGTCGACATTTCCAGTCAGTCGGGACGAAATCGTTGCCGCACTGCACGCAGAAAACATTCTTGCGAGAAAGTATTTTTGGCCGGGTTGTCATGCGATGCTGCCTTATCGGCAATCGCAGCCTGGAGCCGTGCGCGATCTGCCACATACCGTTCTGGTGGCAGATCGCGTTATCGTGCTGCCTACCGGGACTGCAGTGGACGAGCGTCACATTGGCGTTATTCGTGATGTGTTCGCGTGCCTCGCCAGTTACGCAGCAAAAAACACTGCCTCCGACGAGCGCAGAATCGCCGACCCGGTCGACGTCTTAACTCATGTTTGAACCCAGTTACTTCAATGCGGGCGAGCTGGCGTCGGCGGGTTTTCGTTCGCTCGGTTCGAATGTACTTATCGGGCGGAGTTGTCACATCGTGGGGGCGCACAATGTCTCGATTGGAGATAACGTTCGGATTGACGGCTTTTGCACGCTGGTTGTACCCAACGGCGGGTACCTCACGATTGGAAACTATGTGCACTTGGGCGGCTACTGTGCGTTGCTAGCCGCGGAGGGCATCGAGATCGCTGACTTCTGCACGCTCTCTTGGGGGTGCAAATTGTTCACCCGCACCGACGACTATAGTGGCGAATTCATGGTCAACCCTATGGTTCCTGATGAATTGCGGGGAGTGACTAAGGGAGCGATTTCATTGCAAAGGCATTGCATCGTAGGTGCTGGGAGTGTTGTTTTGCCACATGTCGTGATGGGCGAGGGCGTGGCTGTTGGTGCGCTGTCGTTGGTGACTACGTCACTCGACGAATGGGGCATTTACGCCGGACAGCCTGTGACGCAGCTCAAAAAACGGTCAAGAGCGGCGACCAAGAGGGCAGCTGCGCTCTCGTGCGAACCGGCTCCGTGATGGTGTGGTGTGCGAATAACCTTCTGCGCGTGAAGTCCCATTTGACTCATTTATGACTGGCCTGCAACAGCGCGCTCGGTGGGCGATCGTTTGGAGTGGGCTCGATATTTTTTTTCGAAATGGGGCGAGCTTTGCAGTGTCTGTAGCACTCGCTCGGCTGGTCTCTCCTAGTGAGTTTGGGTATGCGGCATTAGTCGGCCTGATGACCAATTTGGCTATGCTTCTCTCAGATTTTGGATTCTCATCCGCCCTGATTCAGCGACAAAATGCCGATGATCTGGATGCGAGCTCCGTGTTTTGGCTGGCTCTGTTTTCTGCTTCGGCAGTGTCGTTTGCCGTCATCTTGGCGAGCTCGCCCATAGGGCAGTTTTTAGCCGCTCCTATTTTTGATGAGGTCGTTTATGTGGTTGCTGCGACTGTCATGGTTTCAGCAGCGGGCTCGACTCATTTGGCTCTGCTTGCAAAGCGGCTGAGCTTCAAGCGACTAGCCCTGATCGGAACGGTCGCAACGCTAGTGGGGGGAGGCGTGGGCGTTTGGCTGGCGCTTCGCGGGTTCGGTGTTTGGGCGCTATGCTTTCAAACGCTTGCCGGAGCGGTGGTTGCGACGCTGGCGGGCTGGTGTCTTTGCGATTTTCGTCCCAAGGCTACGTTGAGTCGGTCTCGTCTGTTGACGCTCTTTCAGTTTGGGCGCAACCTTTTTTACGCGGGCGCCTTAGACATCCTGTACGGCCGCCTTCACGTCTTGCTGATTGGACGTCTGTACGGAGCGGCGGCGCTGGGTATTTACGTTCGCGCCGACTCAGTGCGGCAACTCCCGACGACGCTCTTTACTGGCGTGGTGGCGAGAGTCGCGCTACCCATCTTTTCGGCCGCCGCTGACGACCCGGCGCGTGTTAAGCGAGGGCTGAAGCAAGCGCTACGAGGGAGTATCTTGCTCAACACGCCATCGATGCTTGGCCTTGCCGTCGTGGCACCGCTGGTCGTGGAGGTGCTCTTTGGTCCGCAGTGGCTTGAGGTGGTACCGGTGCTGCAGATACTCTGCATCGCGGGTCTGCTTTGGCCCTTGCATCTACTTAACCTGACTGCGCTCTCAGCGACTGGATTATCAAGGCTCGTCCTTCGTGTCGAACTCATCAAGAAGGCGCTCGGGCTCACAATCCTTGTCGCTTCACTGCCCTTCGGACTCCTCGGTATTGCTTGGGGCCAAGTCGTTTTTGGGGTGCTCGCGCTATTTGTGAACTTACACTACGTTTCAAGGCGTTTGGACTACGGGGTGGTTGAGCAGATGCAGGACTGCGCGGGCGCGGTCTGTGCGGCGACTTTAATGGGATTGGGCGTGTTTATCGTTAGCAAATGGCTGACTCTGGCGCCGCTGCCGGCACTCGGGTTGTTGGTGCTCGCCGGCATTGTTTTGTTTGTTCTCTTCTGCATGGTACTGCGAGTAGCCGCGTTTCGAGAAGCTATGGTCGTGTTGAACAGCCTAGTGCGCTCCTCCGGCCTGTTTGCTGAGCGTGGAGGCAACTGATTACTCATGGTGACGAGTGTCAAACCGCTGATCAGTATCGTGATAAATACCTACCGTGGAGCGCATTATTTGCGCGAGTGTCTCGATAGTGTGTTGCGGCTAGAAGGGGATTATCCGTTGCAGATCATCGTTGTGGACGACTGCTCAGAAGACGGTACCGCGGAGCTCGTTGCCGGATATGTCGACGATCGGATTACCTTTCTCTGCCCGGCACAAAATGAAGGTGCTGCGGCGGCAATCAACAGGGCGTTCGAGCTGGTCCGCGGAGAGTATTGCGCTCGAATCGATTATGACGACGCCTACCTCCCGAATTTTTTAGTGCAAACCGTGCCTGCGCTGGTTAGTAACTCTGCGGCGACCATGGTGTGTGGCGGGATAGAGATGGTGGATCAGAACGGCTCGTCGCTGGGTTTCACGTCTCCGGTCATTCAGGGGCATCGGCCGGGTTCTGCGGACCGGCTCCACGATCTGTTGTTCGATTACTTTGTCTCTGCGCCGACCTTGCTCGCTCGGACGGCTGCATGGAAGACAGCCCTTCCACTTCCCGCTGGAATGAACTACTGTGATTGGTACCTGTCGCTCAAAATCGCGCAGCATGGCCAACTGTGCGTTCTCGATTCGACCCTCGCTCGGTACCGCATTCATCCCGCGAATATGCATTCCCGGATGATTTTGGATCGGACGGGCGAGCGCGATACCCGATGGATTCTCGATCAGTTTTTGGCGGACGGTTCGCGGTCAAAGTTGAATGACGAAGAGAAAAAATGGATTCGGTTCCATCATGACGCCGCTTGGGGGGATAGGTACTTCGGAGCGGGGATGGATTCCGATGCGCGGCGTTGCTACGGCCGCGCGATGGACACCTCGCTCTGGCGCTTTTTGGTATCGAGTAGTTTTCGACGATTCCTCGGTCTTCGCATGGGCCGTGCAAACTATGAACAGCTCAAGCGCTTTCGGCGCGGCTAAAGCACACTCCGAATCCAGCATTGTTTGATAACCCTCTTGATCTTACTACGACGACTAATCCATGAATGAGACAGAAATCCAACGAGCCTACTACGAGCGCACTGCCTCAAGCTACAACGACCTGCACGTGCATCAGGGAGACATGCATTGGAGAGCGATGGCGTTCATGCGGGCAAGTATTGACTGCCACAGGTTCGCCTCCGTACTCGATGTTGGGGCGGGAACCGGGAGGGTGTTGCATTATTTGCACCGG
>JAAFHR010000099.1 GCA_013298455.1 Betaproteobacteria bacterium
GACGGTCAAGAATACCCGTTGGTGGTTTTGGAGATTTCGAGCGCCTCGCACCCGTTCTACACCGGCAAACAGCAGCGTATTCTCGATACCGCCGGCCGTGTTGAGCGCTTCAACAAGCGCTACGCAAAAAAGGCCTAATTGGCTCGGGCGACATCAGCCTCACTGGCTTGATCGCCACCGCGTGATGAAAGGCAGCCCAGCGCTGCCTTTTTCATTGATGACGATCCACATTGCTCAGCATCGAGCCAGCGTCCGTCGTCCGTCATGTTGAGCGGAGCGAAACATCAGTTTGCATAGAGCGTATTTCGTATGAATGCTTTTTAGGCGCATACTGATCCTTCGCTCCGCTCAGGATGACAATGCGTCGTTTCGAGCCGCGCTGCTAGCTCGGGCTTCATTTGTACGCAATCGGCGCTTCGGCGAAAATTACCCCATGCAACCGCGCATTAGTCATCAACCCAGCGACCGCGACAAAGCGCCTTGGAAGGCCGTCGCGCTGTTGGCGTTGTTCGCGATTTGGCTGTTTAGCGGCGTGCTGGGGCGCGGCCCTTGGAAGCCTGATGAGCCAATTTACTTGGGCGTGCTCTTTAGCATGGTCAGCGGCGATGCGTGGTGGAACCCGCAGATCGCCGGCGTGCTCCTCGACGGCGAACTACCGTTTTTGCATTGGTTAAACGCCGCGATTGCCTACATCCCGAGTTTGGTGTTTCCGCTGCATGAAGCAGCGCGCGTGAGCTCGGTGCTCTGGGCGATGCTCGCGCTTGTATCGGTGGCGCTGGCCTGCCGTCGTTGGAGTGGCGGCCACATTTCGTATCTCGCGGCGATTGTGCTCATTGGCTGCATCGGAATCTATGACCGAGTGCACACGTATGCGCCCGACGTGGCCGTTTTTGCCGCCGTGGCGCTCGCGCTCTATGGCACCGCAACGCTTGCCGACAGCGCGAAGCAAGCCACAGTAGCCCTGGTTTGCGCCATCGTGCTGGGCTTTGTTTCGCGCTCTGTTTTGGGCTTTTTGGTCGTGGGCTTGCCTGTGCTCCTCCTCGCGTTTGCGCCCGTTTATTCGATGTATCGGGTGGCACTGATTCGTTCGTTTGTCTTGGGCTCGGTCGTCTGTGCGCTGCTCTTATTTGCGTTTGCGGTGCGTGCGCCGCTGGCGTGGACTGCGTGGCTCGAATCCGGTGCAGGATTGTTTTTTGAGGATCGGGATCGGTTTACACCGACGTACTACCTCGTGACGCTCCTTTGGTTTGCTTGGCCGCTGTGGCCGATTGCGGCATGGCTCGTGTCGCTTCGCATTCGTGGGTTCGCGGGCGGCTGGCAGCGTGGCGAATTTATGGCGCCGGTGGTGTTTTTGGGCGTGGGCTTGGCGGTGGTGATGCTGCTCGCTGAACCGCGCACGGTGTATTGCTTATTTTTTGTGCCGCCGCTGGCGGTGCTCGCCGCATTTGGCGTGGATACCATTCGGCGCACTTGGTACGCGATGATCGATTGGTTTGGCATTTTGGTGTTGGGCATTGCGACCATTGGGCTGGTGCTGGTGAGCACCGGCGTTTACTTCGGCTGGCCGATGTCGGTGTCGACATGGATTTGGCGATTCATTCCGCAGTTTGATGCGAGCCATGTGCCGTGGTTGGGCTATGTGGCAGCGCTCGTCGGTTTTTTGATTTGCGTGGCGCTCATTCAGCCCGCGCATCAACATTCGCGCCGCGCACTCATCAATTGGGCGGGCTGCGTTACCTTCGCTTGGGTTGTGGCACAGGCCTTGTTAACGCCACCGGCTGATCACGTGACCTCGTATCGCGGTGCGTTCGCGGCGCTCGATAAGGCGTGGCCGAAAGACGGTTGTGTGAACTCCGTTGAGTTTTCAACGAGCCAAGCCGCGTCGCTGCACTACTTTTATCGGCGCATCACCGACCCGGTTGATGAGCTTGCCGAAGTGCAGTGCAATTACGTGTTGGTGCAGCGCTGGCGAAACAGCCCTGCTGCACCGCCGGGTGATCAATTCACATTGCGAGCGAAAGCCGCTCGCGCCGGAGACAGCTCCGAAAGTTACGAACTCTACGAACGAACATCCGCAGGCTCTGCGGCTAAGGCCACACCATGAAATTTGTTGACGAAGCATTCATCGATTTAGTTGCGGGGGATGGCGGCAATGGCATGGCATCGTTTCGCCGTGAAAAATACATTCCCGAGGGCGGCCCTGACGGTGGCGACGGCGGCAAAGGTGGCTCGATCTACGCCATCGCTGACGAAAACATCAACACCCTGATTGATTACCGATTCGCGCGAATTCATCGTGCGCAAAAAGGCGAAAACGGACGCGGCGCGGATTGCTATGGCGCGGGCGGCGATGATCTCGTGTTGAAAATGCCAGTGGGCACCGTGATCACCGATGCCGAAACTGGCGTGATCATCGCCGATTTGGACAAGCACGGCGTTAAAGAAATGATCGCCAAAGGCGGCGCAGGTGGCTTGGGCAACTTGCATTTCAAGTCGTCCACCAATCGTGCGCCGCGCCAGAAAACACCGGGCGAAGAGGGCGAAAAACGTCGCGTACAGCTTGAACTGAAAGTGCTCGCTGACGTTGGATTGCTGGGCTATCCCAACGCTGGAAAGTCCACGCTCGTTCGCGCGGTGAGCGCCGCTAAACCGAAGGTTGCGGATTATCCGTTTACGACGCTCGCGCCGTCGCTCGGCGTCGTTCGAATTGGCTACGGCCAAAGCTTTGTGATCGCAGATATTCCGGGCTTGATCGAAGGAGCCTCCGAAGGCGCGGGTCTTGGCCATCAGTTTTTGCGCCATTTGCAGCGCACGAAATTGATTTTGCATTTGGTCGACATCGCGCCGTTTGATGAGAATGCCGACCCGGTCAAAGAAGCTCGAGCGCTCGCTGCAGAGCTCAAAAAGTACGATGCCGGTCTGCACAACAAACCGCGTTGGTTGGTGTTTAACAAGGTCGATATGCTCGACCCTGCCGAGGCCGACAAACGAATCAAAGACGCTCTGAAGCGCCTTCGTTGGACGAAGCCGTGGTTTGCGATCAGCGGACTCACTTCGACGGGCACGCAGGAGCTTGTGCATGCGATTGGTAAACATATTTTGGAAAACGCCGAGGCGAAGTAGCGACAAGCTCCCTCTCCCCTGGCGGGAGAGGTTTGGGGAGAGGGGGCAGTTGATTCGGAGAGACCAATTCGCGCTCCGGCCACCTTCCCCCTCTCCCCTGGTGTAGTGTCGCATCAAGAACGCAACACTACACTAGCCCCAATGCTGTTCGTTTAAGAGCCGTTCGCCCTGAGCTTGTCGAAGGGTTGGCGGCACACCACCCAGGCTTCGACGAGCTCAACCCGAACGGAAATGCAGCCTGTTCGGCCTAAATGAACAGCGTTGACACTAGCCCCTCTCCCTCTGGGGGAGAGGGGAACGAATCACTGATCATTCATGACCGATTTCACAATCCTCAAACCCACCAAACGCCTCGTCGCCAAAGTCGGAAGTGCTTTGGTGACCAATGGCGGCGCGGGTATTGATCGCTCGGCGATTGCCCGCTGGGCGGCTGATGTCGCGGCGCTTCGGGCGTCTGGCGTTGAAGTGATTTTTGTGTCCTCGGGCGCAGTGGCCGAGGGCATGGCGCGACTGGGTTGGACGGAGCGCCCTAAGGCGATGCCCGAGCTGCAGGCCGCGGCTGCGGTCGGGCAAATGGGTTTAGTTCATGTCTACGAGCAAGCGTTTGCTGCGCATGGCTTAAAGACCGCGCAAGTGCTGCTAACGCACGAAGATTTAGCCGATCGAACGCGTTACCTCAACGCTCGCTCAACGCTCACGGCGCTCCTAAAACACGGCGTCATCCCGATCATTAACGAAAACGATACCGTCACCACCGCCGAGATTAAATTCGGAGATAACGACACGCTGGGCGCCTTGGTCGCCAACCTGATCGATGCGCAGGTCTTGGTGCTTTTGACCGACCAGCGCGGTCTTTACACGGCCGATCCGCGTCGCGATCCAGCCGCGACATTTGTCGATGTCGGCCGCGCTGACGATGCGCAATACGAAGCCATGGCCGGTGGCACGGGCACGGGCATTTCACGCGGCGGCATGCTCACCAAAATCCTCGCCGCACGTCGCGCCGCCAATAGCGGCATTCACACCGTGATCGCGAGCGGCCATGAGCAAAACGTCTTGCAGCGACTGCTTGGTGGTGAATCGTTGGGCACGTTGCTCTACGCGCCGGAGCCGAGCCTTGCGAAACGAAAAAGCTGGCTTGCTGATCACCTCAATTTGCGCGGCCGCGTCACGTTAGACGCGGGCGCGAGCAAGGCGCTTCGTCACGGTGGCAAGAGTTTGCTGCCGATTGGCGTTGTCGCCGTCACGGGCGACTTTGAGCGCGGCGACGTCATCGGTTGCATCGACGAATCCGGCCGAGAGCTCGCGCGCGGACTCGCCAATTACTCCGCCAACGAGACGCTTCGAATCATGCGAAGGCCTTCGTCCGAGATCGAATCGGTACTTGGCTATGTTGACGAAGATGAGCTGATACACCGGGATAATTTGGTGGTGACGGCTTAAGGTCGCGCACGCCTTGCCCACCGCGCCCGAGGCGAACGAACAAACTCGACGGGAGCGCTTCTTCGGAGAACCGTCAGTGTCACCTAACGCAAATATTGAGCAATCTTTTGGCGCAGATTACGCTGATTGCGCGGATGAACGCAGATTATTTTTCCTAATTATCAACATGACTCAGGAACGAGTCTTGTCATCCTGAGCGGAGCGAAGGCTCACTGTGCGCACATCGATCGCTCGGACGAGCAGCAAGGTACGCACGCTGATGTTTCGCTCTGCTCAACATGACAACGGCCCAAAACTGCCTCAATTTGAGTCATATTCATAACCAGATTATTTTTTTCTCAATGGCCGCATGGCTCCCAATAATCTGCGGCAATCTGTGTGATTAGCGCAATCCGCGTCAAAAAGTTCCAGCGTGGACTTGAACCACCGCCGAAGCCACTCATCTAACCCTTCTCTCGGTTTTGATATGTTGCCATCCATGCCCCGCAAACTCCTCAACTGGCTCGCCCTCGCCACCCTTTCTATGTTCGGCGCGCAATTTACCGCGTTTGCCGATGCTCAACCTGCAAGCGCAATGCCTCGCCAAGCCGCAGCGGGATTGGGCGGCAGCATGCCTAGCCTCGCCCCCGTGGTGGCGCAAACGGCCGCCGGTGTCGTCAACATTTCCACACTCTCTCGCGCCAACGAAAACGACAATCCGATGTTTAGCGATCCGTTTTTCCGACGCTTTTTTGGGCAACCGGATCGACCGCAACAGCGCGAGCCACAGGCTTCGGGTTCGGGCGTGATTGTTGATGCAGCGAAGGGTTACGTACTCACCAATCATCATGTGATTAAAGGCGCAACAAAGGTTGTCGTCACGCTCAAAGACCGCCGGGAGCTCACCGCCAAAATCATCGGCACCGACCCCGCCACTGACATCGCGCTTCTGCAAATTCCTGCTGAGCGATTGACGGCCGTGAAGGTCGGTGAGAGCGATGCGTTGCAAGTGGGTGACTACGTTCTAGCGATTGGAAACCCGTTCGGCGTGGGGCAAACGGTCACGAGCGGTATCGTGTCAGCGCTCGGTCGCGCGGGGCTCAACATCGAAGGCTTCGAAGATTTCATCCAAACCGACGCGTCGATCAATCCCGGAAATTCCGGCGGCGCGCTCATTAATTTACGCGGTGAATTGATCGGCATCAACACCGCCATCATCGGCCCGTCGGGCGGCAATGTAGGCATCGGCTTCGCAGTGCCCACCAACATGGCGATCCGTGTGATGGATCAGCTCACCAAATTCGGCGAAGTCAAACGCGGCGGCATTGGCATCGCCGCCATCG
Organism: Betaproteobacteria bacterium; assembly: GCA_013298455.1. Lineage (GTDB taxonomy): Bacteria > Pseudomonadota > Gammaproteobacteria > Burkholderiales > Casimicrobiaceae > Casimicrobium. The sequence continues at coordinate 5,889 of JAAFHR010000099.1, forward strand.
GCGAAGTCAACCAAGAAATCGCCAAAGAAAATAAGTTACCGACGATTGAAGGCGCGGTCATCAACACCGTCATCGGCGGCAGCCCGGCTGACAAAGCGGGTTTGAAAAAGGGGGATGTCGTGACCGCGGTCAACGGCCGACCGGTGCGCACGGGCTACGATCTGAGAAACCAACAGGCGCTTACACCCATCGGCCAAACGCTCGATTTAGCGATCACTCGTGATGGCCGCACGCGAAACCTTCGAGTCAACGTCGAAACCCCGGCTCGAGCCCAAGGCCTGCGTCCCGAAAAAATCTCAGAGCTGCCCGGCACTGAGCTCTCGAGCATCCCGAAAGAGCTGAACCGTCGCGGCGTTTATGTGCTCGATGTTGAAAAAGACAGCGAAGCGTTTCAGATTGGCCTCCGAGAAAACGATGTGCTGCTTGGTGTGAATGGCTCGTACGTCAACTCACCCGCCGAAGTGCGCCGTGCTATTCAATCGGCGAACCGCTTTGTTGTGTTTAACCTTGTTCGGGGTGACAATCGTATTGATCTGCGAGCCCGCAAAGGCGGCACACAGGGCACATAGCCTACACTCTTACCTCATCGTCTTACCAAGGTCAGGCTATGAGTGAGCAAACTGTGATTTCGAGCAAAGGGCAGGTCGTGATCCCCAAAGCGGTGCGCGATGCATTCGGTTGGGAGTCTGGCACGCAACTGAGCGTTGCCGTCGACGAATTCGGCGTCACGCTTCGCCCAGTGCCGACCAAACGCGTCCGCGCGGAAGAAATCGCAAAAGGTGTTCAAAAACTCTCTGGTTTGCTGCATTCGCCAGATGATGCCGTGATGAGCGACGCAGACATGGCGCGCGTTGTGCGCGAACGTGCGGCGGCTCGCAACGGCGTTCGTTCGGCATCGTGATCGCGCTCGACACCAACGTTCTAGCGCGTTTGCTGCTAAAGGACGACGCAAAACAGCACGCCGCTGCTGAGCGATTGGTCTCGCAGGCGCGTGATTATTCAGTGCCGATCACAGTTGTGTTGGAGTTGGTTTGGGTGCTAGAGAGCGCGGGGCGAAACTCGCAAGCTGTGGCCTCGGCGCTTTCAGCATTGATCGCACAGCCCAACATTTACGTGCAGCATGCCGACGCGGTTGCGGCCGCTTCCGCGCTGTATCGCTCCGGTGCAGATTTTGCCGACGCGCTTCACCATGCGCTCTCGCCAGCCCCCGCGCACACAGCTTTCGCCACGTTTGACAAACAGTTTGCCAGCTTCGCGAAACGCGCCAAACTCTCGCCAAGCGTTGCGCCTATCGGCGCATAGCGAAGTGTTGGCAATTTCACTGGGTAGGCGCGGACCTGGCCGCGCGCCCCGCCACCGAGCGACGCCATGTCGCTTCCTACATTTACTTCGAACAGGCGGCAAGGCATTCTCGCTATGCTTTGCGTCCTAGCCGCAAAGCGGCGTTGTCCTAGGTGCAAAGCACCGTCGCCTTAGGCGCGAAGCGCCGACATCCTTTTCCCGAAAGAACAACCATGCAATATCGTCGTCTTGGCCGCTCGGGCCTTAAAGTCTCTGAACTCTCATTTGGCTCTTGGGTCACTTACGGCTCGCAGGTCGACACCAAAGCCGCTGTTGAATGCATGGCTGCTGCGTGGGATGCGGGTGTGAATTTTTTCGACAACGCCGAGGTGTATGCGCGAGGCATGTCGGAAACGATCATGGGCGAGGCGTTGAAGCAGCTCGGCTGGCGGCGTGCGCAGGTGGTCGTTTCTACGAAATTCTTTTGGGGCATGAATGATGGCCCGAACGAAAAGAACACATTGAATCGCAAGTATTTGATGCAAGCGATTGATGGTTCGTTGAAGCGCCTGCAGCTCGATTACGTTGATCTAGTGTTTTGTCATCGCGCCGATCCCAACACGCCGATTGAAGAGACCGTGCGCGCCATGAGCGACATGATCACGCAGGGCAAAGCGATGTATTGGGGAACGAGCGAATGGACGGCTGACGAAATTCGCGCCGCCTATGAGATCGCTGAACGTCACCACCTGCACAAACCCGTGATGGAGCAACCGCAGTACAACTTGTTCGCCCGTGAACGCGTCGAAAAGGAGTACGCACGCCTCTACGGCGATATCGGTTTGGGATTGACGACGTGGAGCCCGCTCGCCTCAGGTTTGCTCACCGGCAAATACGCCAAAGGCATTCCCGCCGATTCACGCGCAGCGATCAAAGGCTACGAATGGATCGCCGAGCGAGTGACCGATGCAGCGAAGGTTGCCAAGGTTGAAAAACTGCGCCCCATCGCCGTTGATTTGAGCTGCACCGTGTCACAACTCGCGCTCGCATGGTGCGTGAAAAATCCAAACGTCTCGACGGTGATTACCGGCGCATCGCGGGTGTCGCAAGTGCAAGAAAACATGAAGGCGCTCGAGGTTGCTCCCAAGCTCACGGCAGAGGTGTTGAAGCGGGTGGACGCAGCGTTGGCTTAGTGTCGGCAAAAGTTCGAAGCGGCCAGGGAGGACGCGTGTTTTCAACAGCTTTGCGTGCAAAAGCCCCGTTAAGTGGTGGCTACGGCTAGGTTTTGGTTAAACCCAAAAAGCAATAGAAACGTGCTTTTTCGCTGATTTGAATTGGCCAAAAGCGAATAAGCCTTGCGTTTCATGATCATAATTCACGTTTTCACGTTTTCACGTTTTCACGTTTTGTGTGAAAATGTGCATGCTTTGGTAAACGGAGTTTGGCTTGAAAAATGTCACGGTGTCCATCGACGACGAAACCTACCGCCAAGCGCGGATAACGGCTGCGCACCGAGATCAGTCGATCAGCGCCCTCGTTCGTGATCTGCTGCGGCAGCTCGCGCAAACGTCCGATGGCTCCGCGAGCGCGAAACAGGAGCGCCTCTTTGCGTCGTTCGACGCAATCGAGGGCATCGATGCCAGTAAACGTTTGAGCCGCAGCGAAGCACATGAACGCTAACGTAGTGCTCGACACCAATGTGCTGCTCTACGCGCTCGATTCTCAGCCCGCCCACGGCGAAAAGCGCGAACGTGCCAGAGCGTTAATCGCGTCCAGTGACTGGGGTATCAGCACGCAGATCGCGCAAGAGTTTTATGTCAATCTCATCAAGGGAAAGCTGGGGCGGGTAACCCGCGAGCAGGCCAACAACGCGGTTGAGAGTCTGTTTGAGCGGGCTTGTATCGGCATGAGCGTCGAGTTGATGCGCGAGGCGGTGGCCATCGAAGCGCGTTACCAAGTGAGCTATTGGGATGCGGCGGTGATTGCCGCTGCGATTGCTCTGCGCGCAGAGACGCTGTACTCCGAGGATCTTAACCATGGGCAATATTACGGAACGCTGCAGGTGGTCAATCCATTCCTGAGCGCGTCGTGAGCACCCGCATGACGGTGCTTTTGGCGGCGTTGTCACCAACCGCTCGCCCGCGTGGGACTACTGTTGCCGCGCTCGCCGCCACATCGCCCCAGGGCGATGAGTGGCATCGCTGCTCGGAGCGCGATTTGTGCTAAACCTCGCTCCCTACCAATCCCTGTTCCGCGACCGCGAGCTTCGGCGGATTTTGCTCTCATCCATCCTGCCGCGCTTGCCTGCCGGCATCAATGGTTTGGCGATCACGATGATGGTTCAAACGCTGTACGGCTCGTTTGGCGCGGGCGGTACGGTGTCGGCGGCGTATTTGATTGCGCTGGGGATTGCGTCGCCGTTGGTGGGGCGGATTGTCGATCAGCATGGGCCTCGGGCGGTGATGTGGCCCTGTGCTTTGGTGCATTGTGTGGCGTTGGTTTCGCTCGTGATCGCGGCGTCTTACGGGTTGTCAATGCCTTGG